>NZ_LSJW01000098.1:0-3628 GCF_001557335.1 Microbacterium sp. CCH5-D1 | reverse complement strand
TGTTCTGGTTGATGATGTGCCTGCCGCGGCGGGCGTGGTCGAACGCCCGCGGGAGGAGCCGCAGGTCGTGGCCGGTGAAGGCGACGTCGGCGGACTCGATCGCGGCGTCGGAGCCGGTCGCGCCCATCGCGATGCCGATGTCCGCGGCGGCCAGGGCGGGGGCGTCGTTGATGCCGTCGCCGATCATCGCGACCGAGCCGTGCCTGCCCAGTTCGCTGATCGCGGTGGCCTTGTCCTCCGGGCGCAGCTCGGCGCGCACGTCCTCGATCCCGGCCTGCGCGGCCAGTGCCCGGGCGGTGCGGGCGTTGTCGCCGGTGAGCATGGTCACCCCGACGCCCTGGGCGGCGAGGGTGCGGACCACCTCTGGGACCTCGGGGCGCAGCTCGTCGCGGACACCGACCGCGGCGACCGGGGCGTCGTCGCGGTGCACGATCACGACGGTCATGCCCTGCTCCTCCAGGCCCGCGACCTGGTCCTTGAGCGTTCCCGCGTCGAGCCAGCGGGGGCTACCGACTGTGACCCTGGCCCCGTCGATGCTGCCTTCGATGCCGTGCCCGGCCTGCTCGGTCACGTCCAAGGCGGCGGGAGCTCCGGGGGCGGCGGCGGTGATCGCGGCGGCCAGCGGGTGGGTGCTGTGCTGCTCCAGCGACGCAGCCCACGCCAACGCCTGCGCCTCGGTCACGCCGTCCGTGGTGAGGACGACGGTGACGGCGGGCTCGTTGCGGGTGAGGGTGCCGGTCTTGTCGACGGCGACGTGGCGGATCACGCCGAACCGTTCGAACACGGCACCGGATTTGATGATCACGCCGAACTTGCTCGCCGAGCCGATCGCGGCGACGACGGTCAGCGGGACGGAGATCGCCAGCGCGCACGGGGACGCGGCGACGAGCACCACGAGGGCGCGGGTGATCCACAGCTCCGGGTCGCCGAGCAGCGAGCCGATGATCGCGACGAGGGCGGCGAGGATCAGTACGCCGGGCACGAGGGGACGGGCGATGCGGTCGGCGAGGCGGGCGCGGTCGCCCTTCTCGGCCTGCGCCTGCTCGACCAGCTCCACGATCGTGGTCAGCGAGTTGTCCGTGCCCGCCGCGGTCGCCTCGACCTCCAGGGCACCGGCGGTGTTGATCGCCCCGGCCGACACCGCGTCGCCGGGCTCGACCTCCACCGGGATGGACTCGCCGGTGATCGCCGAGGTGTCCAGGCTCGACCGGCCCGTGCGGACGATCCCGTCGGTCGCGATCCGCTCACCCGGACGCACGAGCATCAGCTGACCAACGGCCAGGTCCTTCGCGGCGACCTCCATGGACGCGCCATCCTGCCGGATGGTCGCGGTCTCCGGGACCAGCTTGAGCAGCGCCCGCAGCCCGCCGCGGGCGCGGTCCATCGCCTTGTCCTCCAGCGCCTCGGCGATCGAGTACAAGAACGCCAACGCCGCGGCCTCCTCGACGTAGCCGAGGATGACCGCGCCGACCGCGCTGATCGTCATCAGCAGCCCGATGCCGAGCTTGCCCGTGAACAGCTTGCGGACCGCGCCCGGGGTGAACGTCGACGCACCCAGCAGCAGGCCGATCCAGAACGCCACCAGCGCCGGGATCTCCGCACCCGTCCATTCCAGGACCAGGCCCGTGCCGAAGGCGACGCCGGAGAGCACCGGGACCATGATCCCGCGGTCACGCCACCACGGCCGCTCCCGCTCCTCCTCGGTTCCCTCCCCGGCCTGGGTCTCCGGCTCGTCGCAGCCGCACGCCGCGCTCACGCGCCCGCTCCCGTCCCGCAGCAGCCCGGCACCGTGCACTCGGCGTCCACGCACGGCGCGTGCTCGTCCACGGCCAGCGTCACGTCCACCAGCGCCGTGAGCGCCGCCGCGAGGTGCGGGTCGGCGATCTCGTAGCGCGTCTGCCGGCCCTCGGGCTCGGCGACCACGATCCCGCAGTCGCGAAGACAGGTCAGATGGTTCGAGACGTTCGAGCGCGTCAGCTCCAACTCGCGCGAGAGCACGGCCGGGTAGCTCGGGCCGTCCAGCAGGGTCATCAGGATCCGGGAGCGCGTCGGGTCAGCCATGGCCCGGCCCAGCCGGTTCATGACATCGAGGCGAGAAGCAATGGTCAGCATGCACTGAACTATACAGCAACCGCTGACCACTCCTCGAGCGTTGAGACCTCGAATACGCGACTTAGCAACAATCGGAGCTACCAGTAGCCATCCTGTCGAGGTTCACCCCGGAGCTCGAGGTCTACAGCATCGACGAGGCCTTCCTGCGGGTGAGCCCGCGCATCGCGCGAGACCCGGACGCGATGACCGCTCTGGGGCGGGAGATCAAGGACACCCTGCGCCGGCTGATCGGTGTGCCGGTGTGCGTCGGGATCGCGGAAACGCGCACCTTGGCCAAGCTCGCGAACAGGTCGGCGAAGAAGATCGCCGCGTTCGACGGGGTCTGCGTCTGGCCGGCCACCCGACCGGAGTGGCGGCAGCACCTGATGAGCCGGCTGCCGGTGTCAGAGGTCTGGGGTATCGCGTCCCGGCTTGAGCGCCGCCTGGTGGCCATAGGGATCTCCTCGATCGCCGATCTCGCCGCGGCCGACCCGGTGCGCATCCGCAAGGCGTTCAACGTCGTGGTGATGCGCACGGCGCTGGAACTGCGAGGGGTGCCCTCGATCGTTGCGGAGGAGGATCGCACGGGCCGCAAAGAGCAGCTGATCGTGTCGCGGTCGTTCTCCGAGAAGGTCACCACCCGCGACGGGATGCGCCAGGCGCTGTCGATCTACGCTCAACAGGCCGCGACCCGCCTGGTGCGCCACCGGCAGGTCGCGAAGCTGCTCACCGCGTTCGCCGGAACGTCGCACTACTCCGAGCAGCGCAGCTTCCCCTCAGTGCTGGTGAAGCTGCCGGCGCCCACCGCCGACCCTGTCGAGCTCACCCGCGCCGCCCACCGCCTGCTGCCGCTGATCGAGGACGGCGGCCGCTACGCGCGTGCCGGTCTGATGCTCACCGACCTGCGGCCGGCAGAGGTCAGCCAGCCGCTCGATCTGTTCCGCTTCGCGCACGAGGAGTCGGGCATCGCCGAGCTAATCGACAAGGTGCAGCGCAAGGAAGGCCGAGATCTCCTCGGCCTCGGCTACGGCGGGATGCGGCCGGGTCCGTCGTGGCAGATGAAGCGGGAAATGCTCACCCCGCGCGCTACCACCCACTGGGACGAATTGGCCACCGTAAGGGCCTGAACGGCGCTAGGAGGCGCTCACCTCGTCGACGGGTAGCTCGGGCCGCGCGCGGACGAATCGGACTGCGTGTCGGAAGGAGTGGCCGGTCATGGCGACGTCGGCCGAGATCTCGACAACGATCGGTTCGACGAGGGTCAGGTCGATGACATCGCGGCCGCCACTGTTGAATCGGTCGAGGGCTCCCGGTTTGACCTGCGCCGGCCACGGATGCGGTTCCGTCGGCGGCTGCAGCCGGCCGAGGGCGCGCGAAGCGGCGGCCCGCAACGGCGTGGAGCGGCCGACGATCCGCAGTTCGCCGTCGACGGGAAGCCCGACCACGAGCGCCTCCGGGCGCTGCAGGGAGCCGATCATCGCGCCGCAAACGACGTCGAGAGTGTCCCGGTGCTTCACCTTCACCCACTGCCGTTGAC
>NZ_LSJW01000097.1:0-1698 GCF_001557335.1 Microbacterium sp. CCH5-D1 | reverse complement strand
TGCCGAGTTCGGTTCGGACCTCGTCGCGGAGGCGGCCGAGGTTGTCGGGCTCGGGCGCGGCTCCCAGGAGGGTCTTGGTGTACTCGTGCTGCGGGTTGAGGATGACTTCGTCCGCGGGGCCCCGCTCGACGACATCGCCCTTGTAGAGCACCATGATCTCATCGGAGAAATGCCGGGCGGTCGCGAGGTCGTGCGTGATGTACAGCACCCCGAGGTTCTCCTCCCGCTGCAGATCCGCGAGCAGGTTCAACACGCCCAGCCGGATCGACACGTCCAACATGCTCACCGGTTCGTCGGCGACGATGAACCGCGCCCCCGGGGCCAGTGCCCGTGCGATCGCGACGCGCTGCCGCTGCCCACCCGACAGCTCATGCGGGCGACGCTCCGCAAAGCTCTCCCCCGGGCTGAGCCGCACCCGCTCCAACAACTCCACCGCCCTGGCACGCACCTGCGCACTGGAGAGCTGCGGGTGATGCAGGCGGATCGGCCGCTCCAAGTGATGCACGATCGTGTGGAACGGGTTCAACGACGCGAACGGGTCCTGGAACACCATCTGCACATCCGCGCGATACGCCTCCAACGCCCGCCCCCGAGTCCCGGACGGTTTACCGTCGAGGAGGATCTCCCCACTGGTGGGGGTCTCCAACTTCATCAGCATCCGCGCGATCGTCGACTTCCCCGACCCCGACTCCCCCACCAGAGCGAGCGTCTTCCCGGCCTCGATCGTGAACGACACATCCTTCACCGCATGCAGGATGCTCGTCCTGAACCCGGACCTCAGGTGGAAGTCCTTGACGAGGTTCCGCGCCTCCAACGACGCCGTCTCCGGCACCGTCGTCCCGGCGCTATTCGTATGGGTGGTCATCGGACGCCCTCCTGGCTCACACCGGTACGCACGAAATCGCCCCGCTCCCCCTTCAACGACGGGAAACTCGACAGCAACCGCTTCGTATACTCATGCTGCGGGGACCGGTAGATCTCCTCCGCCGTCCCCTCCTCCACGATCTGCCCCTGCAACATGATCGCGATCCGATCACTGATCTCGATCAACATCGGCAGATCATGCGTGATGAAGATCACCGCGAACCCGAGCTTCTCCCGCAACCGCATGATCTCCCGGATGATGCCGCGCTGCACGACCACATCCAACGCCGTCGTCGGCTCATCCATGATCATCACCTGCGGATCCAACGCCAGAGCCATCGCGATCATCATCCGCTGACGCATACCCCCGGACAACTCATGCGGGAAACTCGACAACCGGGACGGATCCACCCCCACCAGCGTGAGCAGCTCCTCCGCCCGCGCCGTCTTCGCCTTCTTACTCATCCCAGGACGATGCGTGTCGAAGATGTCGAAGATCTGCGCCCTCACACTGATCACCGGATTCAACGAGTTCATCGCGCCCTGGAACACCATCGAGATCTTGTCCCACCGGAACGCCCGCAGGCCCTCCCCATCCAAACCCACGATGTCGATGTCATGACCGTCCCGGTCATGGAACACGATCTCCCCGCCCGTCATCAACGCCGGCGCCTTCAACAACCGGTTCATCCCATACGCGAGAGTCGTCTTCCCGCAGCCGGACTCCCCGGCCAGGCCCAGGATCTCGCCACGGTTCAGGGTCAGGGAGACGTTTCGCACGGCCTTCACCGGCGGATCCACCTCATACTCGATCGACACATTCCGCGCCGTCAG
>NZ_LSJW01000096.1:0-9931 GCF_001557335.1 Microbacterium sp. CCH5-D1 | reverse complement strand
GACGATCGGCACCGCTCGCACCCTCGTCGGTGTCTCCTCGAACCAATCGGGCGAGGAGGAATCGACGATCTCGGCGGACTCGAATGCCCCCTGCACCTGGGTGCGCCACTGGGGCCGCACCCGCTCTCCCACGATGTCGCGATAGAAGAGCGTGGCCGCACCGCTGGGCCGGGCATGCGCGACGGCGATGAACGACCCGTCCTCGGTCTGGATCCAGATCACGATGTCGGCAGAGGCGAGGTCTGCGAGAAGCTGACCGTCGCCGGCGAGTCGATGGAGCCATTCGACATCGCTGTCGTTCAGGCGCCCCTGGGCATGGGCGAGATCACTGAGGGTTGACACCTGACCAGCCTACGGTCAGATGCCTCAGAGAATCGCCAGCGAAGTCGCGCGCCACCGACGATCGATTCCCTCCAGCCGGACGGCGACCGCCCGGGTGCGGCCGGGCCCCGCCACCACGACGACGGCCTCGATCACCCCGTCGAGAGGTTCTGTGACCCTCAGCGCCCTGATCTCGAACGTCGGCCGCGCGGGCACCACCCCGCGCGCGCTGCGTGCCCTGGCGGACAGGTTCGCGCGGGTCACCAGGCTCCGGAACGCGTCTTCGCTGAGCCATCGGGCGAGCTGGTCGACCTCCCTGACCCCGGCGAGGACCTCGAGGACGCCGTGTGTGAGGCTGCGCAGAAGCGGTACAGGATCGGGAAGCTCGCTGGTCGACGTCGGCTGGGGTGCGAAGTACTCGTGCGGCATCATGACGGACTCTCGATCGGGACGGTCTGCGAGTGAGCCAGTACAGCAGCGCGTGCATCTCGACAGGGCCGGGATCGACGAAGAATGTGGATAACTCGTATGCCCCGTATCCCGGTCGCCTACGCTCTGTCGAATGCACTGGGACCGACTGTTCGAAGACCTCGAGGGCCAGCTCGCCTCGGAATGGGAGGCGGAGCGTGCGGTGCTCGATGCCGAGTCGGAGCGGCTGCGGATCGCGCGGCTGGATCTGCGCCATCGCCTGCGCGCACTGTGCGGCGGCGGCGCCGAGGCCACCATCGACCTCACGAGCGGGCGACGGATCCCCGTCTCGCTGCAGACCCTCGGAGCGGACTGGATAGCCGTGAGGACGAGAGGAACCGGCGGCGGCAGCCCCGCTTCCGGCACATCGATCCTGCCCCTCCTCGCGGTCGCGGGGATCACGCTGGATCACGGGATGATCCTCGCGAGTCTCGATGAGCCCGCGGCCGCCGACGTGCCACTGCGGGAACGGATGACGCTCGGCTTCGTGCTGCGCGATCTCGCCCGGCGTCGTGTGCCGGTGCGCATCACCACACTCGTCGGTGACGACCTCCACGGAACCATCGATCGTGCGGCCGCCGACCATCTGGATCTGGCCGTGCACGATCCCGGCGAAGCGCGATCGGCCGCGGCGGTGCAGGCGTTCCGCGTCGTCCCGTTCTCTTCACTCGTCGCGCTGCGGGCTTCGAGCGGTCAGATGCCCTGAGCGGCGGACGTTCCCCAGACCTCGGGGAAACTCGCCGTCTGAGACTGTCGCCACAGCGCCATCCGGCGGGCGATCTCCGATTCCTCGGACAGATAGCCGTCGAGGCTGGACTCCTCCACTCGCCACCGAGGCGGCGAACCGAGCCGAGCGCCCCTCAGCCTCCCCTCCTGCACGAGGGTGACCACCTCGTCGACGCCGATGCTCAGCAGCTCCGCCACCTGCGCCGGCGCGAGATAACGCGGTGCGCGAACGGGGGTGGCAGCCATGTGCCCATTCTCTCCCAGGCGCTCCCGCAGGTGCCGCCGGATCCTTCGCTGTGGATAACTCGCGAAGCGCCGAAGCCGATTCTGTGACGATATCGCCATGGCTTCCCTCTCTCCTCCCCGTCGCGCCTTCTGGGGCGACGTGCGATTCCTGATCGGCATCGCCCTGGTCGCTCTGTCGATCGGCGGGGTCTGGCTCATCGTCTCCGCCGCCGACGATGCGGTACCCGTTCTCCAGACCACCCGGACGATCACGCAGGGCCAGCCCGTGACCGCCGCGGATTTCCAGGTCGTCGACGTGCGACTCGGCGCTGCCGGTGAGGGATACCTCGGGCCCGACGACCTCCTTGCGGACAGCGTGGCGACCCGCACCCTCGACGGCGGCGAACTCGTCCCCGTCTCGGCGCTGACCGATGCGGAGGACAGCCGATCGACGACGGTGGTCATCCAGAGCACGACGGGAATCCCGGAAGGCGTCGCCGCGGGAACAGTCGTCGAGATCTGGCAGGCACCGCCGGTGGATGAAGGGCGCTCGTACGATGTCCCGCGCATCCTGGTCGCAGACGTGATCGTCCGCGACGTGCTCGAACCCGAGGGGGTGCTCTCCGAGGCCGGAACCCGGCTCGAGGTCGTGATCGACCGCGCCGATGTCGCCGACGTGCTCGCGGCGATCACGGGAGGCTCCGCGCTCTCGGTGGTGCCGGTCGGGGCGGGATCGTGACGGGCGTCGTCGTGGCCATCCCGCAGCCACGGGCGGATGAGCTGGCAGCGGAACTCGCCCTCGAAGGCGTCGATGTCATCGCGACCGTCCCCGCCGCCCCACTCGCAGAGATCCCGGACGGGGTGGAAGCGATCATCGTCCCCGCCACTCGATCGATCCTGAATGCGGACCTGATCGCACTGTGCGACCGTGCCGGAGTCCGTATCCTGGCTCTCGGCGCCGAGGACAGCCGACTGCTGGGCCGTCTCGGCCTCTCCACAGCGCTGCGACCTGACGCGGCGGGGTGGGAGATCGCAGCCGCGCTGCTGGCCGAGACGGACACGCCACCGCCACCAGAGGCCCAGCTCCCCCCTCGTATCGTCGCCGTCTGGGGACCACATGGGGCGCCGGGGCGGTCGACCCTGTCGATCCAGCTGGCCGTGGAGCTCTCCCGCACCGGACGCCGCACGGCCCTGGTCGACGCGGATACCGTCGCTCCTTCGCTCGCGATGCTTCTCGGTCTCGGCGACGACGCTCCCGGCATCGCCGCCGCCTGCCGGAGGGCCGAGCGCGGCGCGCTCGATCCGGCGGAGCTGACGCGACTGGCGACGACGGTGACGACGAGCGCGGGTGAGATCGAAGTGCTGCCGGGGATCAACCGCCCCAGCCGTTGGCCAGAGCTGTCATCCGCGCGCCTCGTCGCCGCGCTCGGCACCTGTCGCGGGTGGATCGACGAGACAGTGGTGGACGTCGCCGGTGCGTTCGACGCCGACGACGAAGTCACGTACGACCTTGCCGGACCACGACGTCACGCGGCGACCACGGCTGCGCTGCAGGAGGCGGATCTGATCGTGGCGATCGCATCGGCCGACCCGCTCGGTATCAGCAGGTTCATCCGCGATCATGCCGAGCTTCGCCGCCTCACCTCCCCCACGCCCGTCATCGTCGTGGTGAATCAGGTGCGCCCCGGCCCCCTCGGGATCGATGCGCGCGGGCAGGTGCGACGCACCCTGGAGAGGTTCGCCGGCATCACCGACGTCTTCTTCCTCCCCTTCGACCTGCGCGCGGCGGATGCGGCTCTGCTGCACGCCCGGCCGATGACCGATGTCGCGCCCCGCTCGCCGTTCGCCGCCGCCGTGCGGAGACTGGCGGCATCCCTCTCCCCGCCGGCGACGGCTACTGCCGGTAGCTCGAGAGGAAGTTCCCCAATCGTTCGACGGCTTCGCTCAGCACTCGGGGTTCGGGGAGCGTGACCAGTCGGAGGTGGTCGGGGGTCGCCCAGTTGAATCCGGTGCCCTGGACCAGCAGGATGTGCTCCGAGACCAGCAGGTCGTACACCAGACGGGCGTCGTCCCTGATCTCGTGCACGTTCGGGTCGAGTCGAGGGAACGCGTACAGCGCACCCTGGGGCTTGACGCACGACACTCCGGGGATCGACTCGAGCCCCTCCCACGCGATGTCCCGCTGTTCATGAAGACGCCCCGTCGGCGCGATGAGCGCCTCGATCGACTGCACTCCGGAGAGCGCCGCCTGCACGGCGTGCTGCGCCGGCACATTGGGGCAGAGTCGCGTGGACGCGAGCAGCGTGATGCCCTCCAGGAAGCCCTTCGCGTGATCCTGCGGCCCTGTGATGACCATCCAGCCCGACCGGTATCCCGCGACCCGATAGGTCTTGGAGAGGCCGTTGAAGGTCAGGCACAGCAGGTCGGGAGCGAGCGTGGCCGTGGGGATGTGCACCGCTCCGTCGAACAGGATCCGGTCGTAGATCTCGTCGGAGAGCAGCAGCAGCTCGTGCTCCCTGGCGATCTGCACCAGCCCCTCCAGGATCTGGCGCGAATACACGACGCCGGTGGGGTTGTTCGGGTTGATGATGACGAGAGCCTTGGTCCGCGGTGTGATCTTCGAGCGGATGTCTTCGAGGTCGGGCTGCCACTCGTCTTCCTCGTCGCAGAGGTAATGCACCGGTGTGCCGCCAGCGAGACTGGTCATCGCCGTCCAGAGGGGGTAGTCCGGCGCCGGGATGAGGACCTCATCGCCTTCGTCCAGCAACGCCTGCATCGTCATGGTGATGAGCTCGGACACACCGTTTCCGAGGTACACGTCATCGGGGTCGAACCGGGGGAAGCCCTCGATCTCCTCGTATCGGCTCACCACGGCACGTCGGGCCGAGATGATGCCCTTGCTGTCGCTGTATCCGTGTGCGGTCGGCAGCGCCGCCAGCATGTCGCGCACGATCTGGTGCGGGGCGTCGAAGCCGAAGATCGCCGGGTTGCCGGTGTTGAGCTTGAGGATCTTGTGGCCCTCCGCCTCCAGCCGCGCCGCCTCGACGAGGGCGTTTCCGCGAATCTCGTACAGGACGTTCTTGAGCTTCGACGACTGGTCGAAGTTGCGCGTTGGGGTCATCGGCCAAGCCTACAGCGACGAAAGGAGGGCCAATCCACGCGGACTGGCCCTCCTCTGCGCACGCCCTACTTCTTCTTCTTGCCCTGGGCCCGACGCTGCTCGCGGTTGCCTGCGGCCGGAGCCGCTGCATCGGTGCGCTGGCCGAAGGCTCCTCTCGGCGCCTCCTCCGGCTCGCTCTGCGGAGCCTGAGCGCGGGCAGCGGCCTGGCGTACGCGATCCGTCGCCGCCTGCTGGACCTGGCCGCGGTCGTTGCGGACCTCGACCTCGCCCGCATCGTTGGCCGCCGAGTACTCGAGACGCTGCTCTCCCCCATCGGTGGCGAGCCCCTTGGCTTCGACCTCCGCCGTCTGGGAGTCGCCGGCACGACGCACCTCGACTTCGAGGTTGTAGAGGTAGCCGACCGACTCCTCCTTGATCTGTCCCATCATCGACTGGAACATGGCGTAGCCCTCGCGCTGGTACTCGATGAGCGGATCGCGCTGGGCCATGGCCCGCAGACCGATGCCGTCCTTGAGGTAGTCCATCTCGTAGAGGTGGTCGCGCCAGCGGCGATCGAGCACCTGCAACACGACGCGACGCTCCAGCTCACGCGTCGCCGCTTCACCGAGGGCCTCTTCGCGCGCTTCGTACGCGATCTTGGCATCGGAGAGCAGCTCGCGGGTCAGGCCGTCGGCGTCGATACCGCCCCTGCGGTCGGCAGCCTCGGCGACGACCTCATCGATCGTCACCCCCACGGGGTAGAGGGTCTTGAGCTCGGTCCAGAGCGCGTCGAAGTCCCAGCTCTCGTTGTGGCCCTCGCCGGTGTGGTCGCGGACGACACCGCTGATGGCGTCCTCGATGAAGTGCTGCACCCGGTCGGCGATGTCGTCGCCCTGGAGGATCTGACGGCGGTCGGCGTAGATGGCCTCGCGCTGACGGTTCAGGACGTCGTCGTACTTGAGGACGTTCTTGCGCATCTCCGCGTTGCGGGACTCGACCTGCGACTGAGCGCTGCGGATCGCACGCGACACGAGACCGGACTCGATCGGCACGTCGTCGGGGAAGTTGGTCCTGGCGAGGATCGCCTCGGCAGCGCCCGACTGGAACAGACGCATCAGGTCGTCGGTGAGGCTCAGGTAGAAGCGGCTCTCGCCCGGGTCGCCCTGACGCCCGGAGCGACCGCGGAGCTGGTTGTCGATACGGCGGGACTCGTGGCGCTCCGTGCCGAGCACGTAGAGGCCACCGGCCTCGATCACCTTCTCGGCCTCCTCGGCGACGACGGCCTTCATCGCTTCGTACGTCTCGTCCCAGGCGACCTCGTACTCCTCGGGCGTCTCCACGGGGTCGAGCCCCTTGCCCTTGAGCTCCTGGACCGCGAGGAACTCGGCGTTTCCACCGAGCATGATGTCGGTTCCTCGTCCTGCCATGTTCGTGGCGACCGTGACGGCACCGAGGCGACCGGCGCGCGCGACGATCTCGGCCTCGCGCGCGTGGTTCTTCGCGTTGAGGACCTCGTGCTTGATGCCCTTCTTGGCGAGCAGACGCGAAAGGTACTCGCTCTTCTCGACGCTCACCGTTCCGACCAGCACCGGCTGGCCTTCGGCGTGCCGTTCGGCGATGTCCTCCACCACCTGCGCGAACTTCGCTGTCTCGTTCTTGTAGACGAGGTCGGACTGATCCTTGCGGATCATCGGCTTGTTGGTCGGGATCGGGATGACGCCGAGCTTGTAAGTCGACATGAACTCGGCGGCCTCTGTCTCGGCCGTACCGGTCATGCCGGCGAGCTTGTCGTAGAGACGGAAGTAGTTCTGCAGTGTGACGGTCGCGAGGGTCTGGTTCTCGGCCTTGACCGGAACCCCCTCCTTCGCCTCGATCGCCTGGTGGATGCCCTCGTTGTAGCGGCGACCGACCAGGATGCGGCCGGTGTGCTCGTCGACGATCATGACCTCGTCGTTCATGACGACGTAGTCGGTGTCCTTCTTGAAGAGCGCCAGCGCCTTGATCGAGTTGTTCAGGAACGAGATCAACGGCGTGTTCGCGGACTCGTAGAGGTTGTCGATGCCGAGGTAGTCCTCGACCTTCTCGATGCCGGGCTCGAGGACGCCGACCGTGCGCTTCTTCTCGTCGACCTCGTAGTCCTCGCCGACCTCGAGGGTGCGGGCGATCTTCGCGAACTCGGCGAACCACCGGTTCGCCTCGCCCGATGACGGGCCGGAGATGATGAGCGGGGTGCGCGCCTCGTCGATGAGGATCGAGTCGACCTCGTCGACGATCGCGAAGAAGTGCTCGCGCTGGACGAGATCCTCCTTGCGCCAGGCCATGTTGTCGCGCAGGTAGTCGAAGCCGAACTCGTTGTTCGTGCCGTAGGTGATGTCGGCGGCATACTGCTCGCGGCGCACTGCCGGAGTCTGACCGGAGACGATGATGCCGGTGGTCATGCCGAGCGCGCGGAACACGCGCCCCATGAGCTCGGCCTGGTAGCTGGCGAGGAAGTCGTTGACCGTGATGACGTGAACGCCCTTGCCGGCGATCGCATTCAGGTACGCGGGCAGCGTCGCGACGAGGGTTTTGCCCTCACCGGTCTTCATCTCGGCGATGTTCCCGAGATGAAGGGCGGCCCCACCCATGATCTGCACGTCGTATGCGCGCATGCCGAGGGTGCGCTTGGCGGCCTCGCGCACGGCGGCGAAGGCCTCCGGCATCAACTGGTCGAGCGTCTCGCCCTTCTCGAAGCGCGCGCGCAGCTCGGTGGTCTCGTTGCGCAGCTCGTCGTCGGTGAGCTTGGAGATGTCCTCTTCCAGTGCACCCACTGCCTTGACGACCTGATTCAGGCGGCGGATGACCCGCCCTTCGCCCGCACGCAGGAGCTTCTCAAGAGGATTGGCCACGGATGTCATCTCCCTGTCGGTGGGTGAACCGCCGGTCGTCGGTGAACCCGACGCCAGGCATACTTCGCCATGTTACCGGGCTGTGACCTGCACGTCGCCTGCATAGCCGTCCCGCGCGTCGAATCGGACGTTCGCGCGCCGACCATATACTCGGTATCGCATTCCCGGACGGCCACAGGAGACGAACGATGTCAGTACGCCAGAGTCTGCTCGCGATCCTCGCGCAGGGGCCGTGCTACGGCTATCAGCTCCGTCATGAGTTCGATCGCCGGACCGGTTCCATCTGGCCGCTGAACGTCGGGCAGATCTACAACACGCTCGAACGTCTCGAACGCGACGGCCTGGTCTCGCGCGGAGAGGCAGACGACCGGGGCCATGTGTACTGGCAGATCACCGACGCCGGACGGACGGAGGTCGACCGCTGGCTCTCCTCCCCCGTCATGCGCCCCCAGGGCACCAGAGACGAACTCGCCATCAAGGTCGCGGTCGCCGCCACGTTGCCCGGCGTCGACCCCGCAGCCGCGATCCAGTCCCAGCGATCCGCATCGCTCCGACAGCTGGAGGCGCTGCAGAGGCAGCGACGCGCACATCGGGACGTCGACGCCCCTGAGGGACTCGCGTGGTCGCTCGTCGCCGACTCGATGATCTTCGCCGCCGAGGCCGAGATCCGATGGCTGGACCATGCCGCACAGCGTCTGGGTGCCCACCCTCGCCACGCGATGACACTCGAGCTCACCGCCGATCGCCCGAAGCGGGGACGCCCGACGAAGGCCGAGACGGCGACGGCCGACGCGATCGCGGCGTCCTGACCCGGCCCGATGTCGCCCGGCTCGCTCACGCGGACCGGTTCCGCGTTCGCCCCGAGCGGATGCTCAGCCACCGCTGGCCCCCGGGAAACTAGGATCGGGTCATGGCTGGATTTTGGGGCAGACGCAAACGCGAACAGGAAGAACTCGCCGCTCAGGACGCCGATCTCGCACGCCGTGCTGAGCAGGCCCTGGTCAGCGCAGACGAGCGGATCCGCACGACCTCCGATGAGCTCGCCTTCGCGGAGGCGGAACTCGGCGAGTCGCTCACAGCCGATCTGCGCAGGGCGCTCGCGGCTGTACGCACCCATCTGCGGGAAGCGTTCCAGCTCCACCAGCTGAACCACGACGAGATCCCCGACACCGACGAAGAGCTGCGCACACGCAACGCGCGCATCCTCCAGCTCTGCGACTGGGCGCAGGACCTTCTCGACGAGAAGACCTCCGTGCTCGCCGAGTCGGTCGCCAAGGTACGCCGCGCACCCGAGATCATCGCCCAGGTGCGGGCAGACGCGGCGGCGCTGAGTGCTCGCATCCCGCAGACCAGCGAAGCCATCTCCCGCCTCTCGTCGCGGTATGCGGACTCCGCCATGCATCAGATCACCGCGAGTGCCGCCGAAGCGGAGCAGCTCATCAGCTTCGCGACCCACAGCGCCGACGTGTCGGAGCGCCGTCGGGCCGCGAAGCAGAACGAGGAAGCCAACGTGGCGCTCGAGACGGCGACCGAGGCCACCCGCCGTGCCTCCGCCCTGCTCGACGCCGTGGAGGACTTCGAGATCGAGGCACTTCGCGCGGAATCCACCCTCGCCGAGGTCGTCGCCGACTCGCGCGGCGATCTCATCGCGGCGCGAACAGCACCGAACGTCCCGGCCGTCGCCGACGCCGTCGCCGCCCTCCAGAGAGCGTTGGCCGCGCTCACACCCTCTGGGCAGCCGAACGACCCCTTCGCCGAGCTGTCCCAGCTGCGTGACGCCAACTCCGCGCTCGACGAGGCGATCGCCAAGGCCCGTCACAGGGCGGAGAACCCGCTGCCGAGCCTCGCTCAGGTGCAGCATGCCATCGACGACGCCGACCGCCAGCTGGGCGTCGCGCGAGGCCTCATCTCCGGCCATCGGGGGTGGATCGGCGCGGATGCCCGAACCCGACTCGCGGAGGCGGAGCGGCTGCGGGTCGACCTCTCGGACCTGCTGCCCGCAGAGGACACCCGCGAAGCCGCGCTCGTCCAGGCGCGCCGCGTGGCTCATCTGGCTTCCGAAGCACTGCAGCTCGCGCAGCGCGACATCGACTCCTCCCGTCCGCAGGATCAGGACTGGGGCGGCGGTGGCGGCTGGGGCGGCGGCGGACGACGAGGATGCCGGAGGCGAGGTCCCCGCCTCCGGCATCCTCGGCGGGCTCGT
>NZ_LSJW01000095.1:0-65209 GCF_001557335.1 Microbacterium sp. CCH5-D1 | reverse complement strand
GGCAGCGACTGGACGGCGGCCATCTCCAGCTTCCTCCTGTTCGCCTCCGGGGCGATCATCCCCGTGCTGCCGTGGATCTTCGGGCTTCAGGGCACCACGGCGATCATCGTCGCCCTCGTGCTCGTCGGCATCGCCCTCCTGAGCACAGGCGCGATGGTGGGAGTGCTGTCCGGGGGCCCGCCCCTTCGTCGAGCACTCCGCCAGCTCGCCATCGGGTTCGGGGCTGCCGCGATCACCTACGCGCTCGGTGTGCTGTTCGGCGTCGGCGCGGCCTGAACGATCCGCGATCCGGCGGGCGCTGCGTCCCCGCCGGATCGCGGAAGACGAACCGCATCGCGGAACGCGAAGAAGGCCCCGGATCCTGGGATCCGGGGCCTTCTTCTTCCTGTGCGCGGAGGGGGACTTGAACCCCCACGCCCTTACGGGCACTACGACCTCAACGTAGCGCGTCTACCATTCCGCCACCCGCGCAGGTTTTGGATGATCGTTGCCGACCGAAGAATGACATTACCATGTCCTCCGCGGCCTCTCGAACCGAGGCGCACGCCCGGGCGTGGCGCGACGTTTCGATAGCCTGGACCCATGACTGAACCGTCCCTCCCGGAGGTCGTGCGCATCGCGAGCGACCTGATCCGCTTCGACACCTCCAACTTCGGCGGCGGCAACGCGAAGGGCGAGCGGGAAGCCGCGGAGTATGTCGGGGCCTACCTGGAGGGGCTCGGACTCGAGGTCGAGTACTACGAGCCGATCCCGCGCCGCACGAACGTCATGGCACGAGTGGCGGGACGCGACAGGGAAAAGCCCGCACTCGTCGTGCACGGGCACCTCGATGTGGTCCCGGCCATGGCCGAGGATTGGAGCGTCGACCCGTTCGCCGGATTGGTGCAGGACGGGATGCTCTGGGGCCGTGGGGCCGTGGACATGAAGAACATGAACGCGATGATCCTCACCTCGGTCGCCGAGATCCTGCGTGCGGGTGAGCAGCCGGAGCGCGACCTCGTTCTCGCGTTCTTCGCCGACGAGGAGAACGGCGGGGTCGAGGGGTCGGCGCTCGTCGTGCAGAACCGCCCGGAATGGTTCGAGGGTGCCGCGGCCGCGATCAGCGAGGTCGGCGGCTACTCGATCACGGTCGACGACCGCCGCGCCTATCTGCTGCAGGTGGGGGAGAAGGCCCTGATCTGGATCCGTTTGGTGGCGAAGGGACGAGCGGGACACGGCAGCCGCCTGCACGACGACAACGCGGTCACGAAGCTCGCTGAGGCCGTCGCGGCGATCGGACGCACCCGGTGGCCGATCCGCCTGACTCCGACCACCAGAGCGCTGCTCGAGGGGCTGAGCACGCTGTCAGGTCGCAGCGCGGACGACCCTGACGCTCTCGCCGCAGCCGCAGGGCCGGCCGAGGCCTTCCTCCGCTCCTCGTTCCGCACCACCACGAACCCGACGGCGCTGACCGCGGGGTACAAGCACAACGTCATCCCGGAGCGGGCGGAGGCGCTCATCGACGTGCGAGTGATCCCCGGCACCGAGGACGAGGTCCTGGCCGAGCTCCAGCAGATCGTCGGAGACGAGATCGTCATCGAGACGGTCGTCCGTGACATCGGTATGGAGACGCCCTTCGAAGGGGATCTCGTCGAGGCGATGGTCGCCAGCATCGGTCGTCATGACCCCGGGGTTCCGGTGATCCCGTATCTGCTCGGTGCCGGTACCGACAACAAGGCGTTGGCGTACCTCGGGATCACGGGCTACGGCTTCGCACCTCTCAGGCTCCCGGCCGACCTCGACTTCACAGGCATGTTCCACGGAGTCGACGAGCGAGTACCCGTAGAATCGCTTGTCTTCGGCCAGCGGGTGCTGACCGATCTGCTGCGCACGTACTGAGCGCCGCGCGCTCCGTGCCTCCTCCGACCTGAAAGCCCTCCATGCACCTGCTCGAAGCACTGATCCTCGGCGTCGTCCAGGGACTCACCGAGTTCCTCCCGATCTCCTCCAGCGCACACCTGCGCATCCTCGGGACGTTCCTCCCCTCCGGTGAGGACCCGGGCGCGGCGTTCACCGCGATCACCCAGATCGGCACCGAGGCCGCAGTCGTCGTGTTCTTCTGGCGAGACATCGTACGCATCGTGACCCAGTGGTTCCGCTCCCTCGTGGGGAAAGCGCCTCGCAACGATCCGGACGCGAGGATGGGCTGGTTGATCATCATCGGCAGCATCCCGATCGTGGTGCTCGGGCTGCTCTTCCAGGATCAGATCGAGACCGTGTTGCGCTCGATGTGGATCGTCGCGGTCATGCTGATCGTCTTCGGAATCCTGCTCGGTGTGGCCGATTACGTGGGGGCGAAGCGCCGCAAGCTCGACGATCTGACCTACCCGCACGGCATCGCATTCGGTTTCGCGCAGGCGCTGGCCCTGATTCCCGGCGTCTCCCGTTCGGGCGGAACCATCACCATGGGCCTGTTCCTGGGCTACGAGCGCGCCGCGGCTGCGCGTTATGCGTTCTTGCTGGCGATCCCTGCGGTGTTCGGCAGCGGCTTCTACCAGGTGTTCAAGAGCTGGGACGAGCCCTCGTTCTTCTCCTTCGGCGACACCCTCGCCGCGACCGGCATCGCGTTCGTCGTCGCGCTCGGCGTGATCGCGTTCTTCATGAACTGGATCTCGAAGCGCAGCTTCCTGCCGTTCGTGATCTACCGCATCCTGCTCGGAACCGTGCTGCTCGTGCTGCTCGGCACCGGCGTGATCGCAGCCTGAGCGCGAATCAGCGCTTGCGGTCTCCCGGACCGTCGTCCCGTCGACGGAGGTAGCGCTCGAAGGCCTGCGCGATCGCGTCTCCGGACGCTTCGGGGGAGTCCCACGTGTCGCGCGTGCGCTCGAGCTGGCGGATGTACTCCGCCATGTCCTCATCCTCGGAAGCGGCGGCGTCGATGGACGCCTCCCACGCGGCAGCCTCCGTCCGCAGCACCTGACGGTCGACATCGACGCCGGTGAGTTCCTCGAGCCGGTCCAGCAGCGCGAGGGTCACCTTCGGCGAGGGAGTCGCCGAAGCGACGTAGTGCGGCACACTCGCCCACAGGCTCGCTGTGGGGATTCCCGCATTCTCGGCGAAGTGCTCGAACACCGTGAGGATTCCCACCGGACCCTCGTACATCGATCGTTCCAGGGCGTGCGCCTCGCGCACCTGCTCGTTCTGGCTGGAGGCGAAGATCGATATCGGTCGGGTGTGCGGCACGTCGGAGAGCATCGCACCGAGGGTCACCAGCCCGGTGATGTCGTCACGCAACGCGACGTCGATGAACTCGGAGGCGAACGCCTGCCACGTGCGCGCGGGCTCGGCGCCGGTGAGCAGCCAGATCTCGGGACCGGGCCCGGGATCGCGCGGCCGCCACAGTCCTGCTTCCGGCCAGGTCAGCTGGCGTCGTCCCTCGGCGTCCATGCGTGTCGATGGGCGCGTGTACTGGTAGTCGAAGTACAGCTCGGGGTCGACGGAATGCACGAGGTCGTACTCCGAGGATCTCCGCAGTGCCTCGATGGCGCCGCTCGCTGCTTCACCCGCATCGTTCCAGCCGTCGAAGGCGGCGATGACGATGCGCGGACCGAGAACATCCATCGAGGCTCCCTTCGAGATGGCGGTCGTGATCCTTCCAGGCTAGTCCGCGGAGGCGGGATGCGGGCGGCACCACGGCTAGCATGGGTTCAGTGAGCAGAAAGCCCAGCGCGGTCCTGTGGGACATGGATGGAACACTCGTCGACACCGAACCGTATTGGATGGCGGCCGAGACGGCGCTCGTCCAGTCGTTCGGAGGCTCCTGGACCCATGAGGATGCACTTCAGCTCGTGGGAAGCGGCCTGATCGACAGCGCGGTCATCCTGCAGAACGCCGGAGTCGCCATGGAAGCCGAGGCGATCGTCTCGCATCTCACCGACGTCGTGCAGGAGTCGCTGCGCACCCAGGGCGTCCCGTTCCGCCCCGGTGCGCGCGAACTGCTCCGCGACCTCCGCGACGCGGGGATCCCGACAGGGCTGGTGACGATGTCGTTGCGCCGCATGGCCCTCAACGTGGTCGACCTGATCGAGTTCGACGCGTTCGACATCGTGGTCGCGGGCGACGACGTGGACAACCCCAAGCCGCATCCCGAGCCTTACCTGCAGGCAGCGGCTCTTCTGGACGTCGACATCGCCGAGGTGATCGTCATCGAGGACTCGCCGACCGGGGTGCGAGCGGGCCTCGCCTCGGGCGCGCTCACCCTCGCGGTCCCGCACATAGTGCCTCTCGACCACCTCGGCGCTCACGAGCTGTGGGACACGCTGGACGGCCGAGGCGCGGTGGATCTGACCGATCTCTACGACAGCCGCGCAACCGCGACAGGAGCCGCCCGATGACCGAAGCCAGACCGAACCGGCCGAGTGGCCCCTTCCGCGCCGGCGACCGCGTGCAGCTCACCGGCCCCAAGGGGCGCCTGCACACCGTGACGCTCCGCGAGGACGGCGAGCTGCACACGCATCAGGGCGTGCTCCGCCACCGCGACCTCATCGGACTTCCCGACGGCTCCGTCGTGGCGAACAGCTCGGGGCACGACTACCTGGCGCTGCGTCCGTTGCTGCGCGATTTCGCGATGTCGATGCCGCGCGGAGCGGCGATCGTGTACCCGAAGGACGCGGCGCAGATCGTGATGCAGGCCGACATCTTCCCCGGCTCGGTCGTGGTCGAGGCGGGTGTCGGCTCCGGCGCTCTCTCCCTTTCCCTCCTGCGAGCCGTGGGACCGGCGGGAACGCTGATCTCCTTCGAACGCCGCGAGGACTTCGCCGATGTCGCCCGCGGCAACGTGGAGACGTTCTTCGGGGAGCGCCCTGACACCTGGCGCGTCGTGGTCGGCGATCTCGTGGAATCCCTTCCCCGCGAGGTGACGCCGGCCTCCGTCGATCGGGTGGTGCTCGACATGCTCGCTCCGTGGGAGTGCATGGACGCCGTCGCCGATGCGCTGACCCCCGGTGGCGTCGTGCTCTGCTACGTGGCGACAGCCACTCAGCTCTCCCGTGTGGCGGAGTACATCCGCGCCACGGGTCTCTTCACCGAACCCGATGCCTCCGAGACGATGGTTCGCGGCTGGCATGTGGAGGGCCTCGCCGTGCGGCCTGATCACCGCATGGTCGCGCACACCGGCTTCCTGCTCACCGCGCGCAGGCTCGCGCCGGGTGCGGTCGCCCCCTCCGTGAAGCGACGGGCATCCAAGAGCAGCTATGGCGACGAGGACGTGGAGGCGTGGACCCCCGGTGCCGTGGGCGACCGCGAGATCAGCGACAAGAATCTCCGCAAGCGCGCACGGGAGGCGGAGAAGGCTGCGGAAGGGGCGCGCCTTGCCGCCGCATCGCGCGATTCCGGGCACGCGACGGAATAGACTGGAGCGCGTGCGTAAAACGTCCGCCGTTCTGGCCTCCCTCAGCCTCGCCGTCCTCGCCCTGACGGGCTGCACCGCGACCGCATCCGACGGTGTCGCCGCCTGTGATCGCGGTGGTGACGACAAGATCCTGAACGTCGCCGACGTGAGCGGTGACCTCGGTTCGCTGCCCGACGTCGAGGTCTTCGGGCCCGTCAAGTCCGACAAGACGGCCTTCGCAGATGTGACGGTCGGCGATGGCCTCGCGCTGGGCTCGAAGTTCCAGCCCGTGGTGCTCGATATCGCCTTCTACGGCGGCGACAGCGGCGAGAAGCTCTACCAGTCCGAGTTCAACGGCGACCAGAGCCGCGTGCACAGCATCGACTACTGGGCGCAGCGCTCTGCCGGTCTGTCCGATGTGCTGGAGTGCGCGACCGAGGGCAGTCGCGTCCTCGCCGTGCTCACCCCGGAGGACTTCGGCGAGCAGAACGTCCAGGCGTTCGGACTCGAAAAGGGGGAGAACATCGTGGCGGTCATCGATGTGCTCGATGTGATGCCGGCGAAGGCATCCGGCGCGTTGCAGTTCAATGACGCGCGAGGACTCCCCACCGTGGTGCGCGCTCCCGACGGCACGCCGGGCGTCATCATCCCCGACGTTCCCGCGCCCAAGGAGATCACCACGCAGACGCTGATCAAGGGCGACGGTCCGAAGGTGAAGAAGGACGACATCGTCGTCACCAACATCATGGGCGTCGGTTGGGACGACAAGAAGGTCACCACGAGCTCGTGGGGTGCCGATGCCAGCGTCAGCGTGGCTGCCGAACAGCTCGTCGGAGCCACGGTCGGATCCCAGCTCCTCGTCGTCTTCCCCGCCGCCGAGAACGCTCCGGCCACTGCGGTCGTCGTTGACATCCTGGGCGCAGTGACGGCGCCCACGCCGTGATGGCAGCCCGGATCCCCGCGGAGGAGCGTCTGACGAATCTCGTCGTGGCGCTGATGGCCACGGAGATCGGGTTGACCAAGCAGCAGATCCTCGACAACGTCTCCGGCTACCGGCAGCGCGCCGAGGCCGGTACCCGGTCGGATGCGCTCGAGAAGATGTTCGAGCGCGACAAGGACGAGTTGCGCTCGCTCGGCGTACCCATCGAGACCATCGGGGACGCCGCGGATCCGAACGATCTCCGCGAGGCGCGCTATCGCATCCCGCAGGCGGAGTACGACCTCCCCAGCGACATCGAGTTCTCGCCGGCCGAGCTCGCGGTGCTGCAGCTCGCCGGAAGCGTCTGGAGCTCCGAATCGGTCTCCGGGGACGCGCAGTCCGGCGTCCGCAAAATTCGCGCCCTCGGCATCGACGGCGACGAGCCGATCATCGGGTTCGCGCCGCGCATCACCGCGCGCGATGCGGCGTTCTCGCCTCTGCAGGATGCGATCGAGCGGTGCAGGGTGGTCACGTTCGAGTACTTGAAGCCCGGAGAGGATGCGCCGCGCCGCCGCCGTATCCGGCCGCTGGCTCTGGTCGACTACGAGGCACGGTGGCATGTCTACGGCATCGATGTCGATGTGGAGGAGGACCGCACCTTCCTGCTCAGCCGAATCGTCGGGGACGTACGCATGACTCCCCAGAGCTTCGATCCGGTGCTGCGCGACGGCGCAGGAGATCGCGCACTCGCCGGGCTGGAGCGCGTCGCCGCCGAGAACTCGGCCCTTCTGGAGGTCACCCCCGGCACGGAGGCGGCGTTGCGGCTGGGACGACGCGCCTCGCCGGCTACGCAGGGCATCAACGTGCCCTTCGTCGACCTGCATATCCTCGCCGACGAGCTCGCCTCGTACGGACCGGAAGTACGAGTGGTCGACCCGGCACCCTTGCGGGAAGCCGTGATCTCGCGGCTGCGTGCCGTCGTGAACGCCCACTCCGGAGCGGAGGAGACGAAGTGAGCGCGAGCTCGAAGCCCCTGCTCGCCGCCGATCGCGTGCGCCTGTATCTCACACTGGTTCCCTATCTCCTGGAGCACGGACAGGTCTCTCTCGAGGAGGCGGCCGCGGAGTTCGCCGTCACGCCGCAGGAGATGCGGGGGATGGTGGAGAAGCTCACCGTGATCGGTCTCCCCGGAGAAGCGGGGTACTGGCAGCAGCCGCAGGAGATGTTCGACATCAACTGGGACCTCCTCGATCTGGAAGACGTGATCGAGATCACGAACGATGTGGCTCTGCGCCGCGTCCCGCGCTTCACCGCTCGCGAGGCTGCGGCGCTGCTCGCAGGGCTCCAGATGGTCGCGGCGGTCCCGGCCGTCTCGGACTCGGGTCTCGTCGCCGGACTGATCTCCAAGCTGTCCCGTGGCGCGGCGGACGCGCCCGCCGATGTCGTCGTCGCCCCCAGTGCCGTCGACGAGGTGCGCGAGGCGGTGGCCCGCGGACTGCATGAGGGCGTCGCGATCGCGTTCACGTATCAGGCTCCCGACGCCGCGCCGACCACTCGCACCGTGGATCCGATGCAGATCCTCATCACCAACGGTCAGTGGTACCTCCAGGGGTGGTGCCATCTGCGCAAGGCCATGCGCACTTTCCACCTCGACCGGGTCAGCGCGCCGGCGCTCACCGACATCCCGATCACGCATCAGGGAGATCACGTCCCCGAAGCCTTCGCAGGGCTCGAGGAGGAACGGACCGTCACGGTGCGGGTGCAGGAGAGGCTGGCTCCTCTGCTCGGCGGTTTCGTGCCCACCGGAACCACCGACGCGGTGGACGGTGCGGTCACAGCGCAGCTGCACCTCGCGGACCCGCGGGGTATCAAGCGGCTCGCTGCGCGCTTCGGCGGGGCGATGGAGGTGCTGGAGCCCGCGCTGGGCCGTACGGCGACGAGGGAGTGGGCTGCTGCGGGACTCGCGCTCTATCACCAGCCCGAAGCAGAGGTTTGATCTGTAGACTGGATCGAACGCTCACCGACGACGGGAAACCTGACATGTTCGCTGGAATGCAAGGCTGGCACCTGCTGATTGTGCTCGCCGTGATCCTCCTCCTGTTCGGTGCGGCCAAGTTGCCGGCTCTCGCGAAGAGCATGGGCCAGTCGGCTCGCGTGTTCAAGGGCGAGATGAAGGCCATGAAGGACGACGACGCCGCTCGCACCGACTCCGCAGCCGCCGAGCCGACCACGGTGAAGGACTCGGGCATCGACCCTGAGACCCCGCCCCGCGCCTGACCGGCCGTGGCAGCCATCGAACCGACCGTGATGCCGAAGGCGGATCGGGATCGACGGATGTCGCTCGGCGCGCATCTCGTCGAACTGCGCAAGCGCCTCATGTTCGCTGCGCTCGCTCTGCTCGTCGGAATGGTGATCGCCTTCCTCATCGCCGATCCGATCATCAACTTCATCACCGAACCGGTCCGCATCATCGCCGAGAAGCGCGGAGACGATTTCAGCGCGCTCAACTTCGGCACCGTCACGGCCGCGTTCGACATGCGCATGCGCATCGCGTTCTCGATCGGCATTTTCCTGTCCGCGCCCGTGTGGCTGTGGCAGATCTGGGCGTTCATCATGCCCGGACTCACGCGCAAAGAGGTCAGGTACACCGTCGGCTTCGTGGTCGCTGCCGTTCCGCTGTTCTTCGCCGGCTGCTACCTCGGCGTCATGATCATGCCGCACATCATCGAGCTGATGTGGAGCTTCACCCCGGCAGGCGCGACGAACCTGTACTCGGCGCAGGAGTACTACGACTTCATCTTCAAGCTGATGATCGTGATCGGCATCTCCTTCGTGCTGCCGGTGTTCCTCGTCGCCCTCAACCTCGCAGGTGTGATGTCCGGACGGGCGATCCTCAAGGGATGGCGCGTCGCGATCATCATCGCGACGGTCTTCGCCGCGCTCGCGACACCCGCGGCAGACGTCGTCAGCATGCTGATGCTGGCCGGCATCCTCATCGTGCTGTTCTTCGCCGCTGCCGGTCTCTCGCTCATCTTCGACCGGCGCAAGCGCAAGCGTGACGAGGCATCAGGGCTTCTGCCGGATCCGGCATGAGCTCGCCTTCGGAGAAGTACGCTCGCGCGCGGGAAGCGGGGGAGCATCCGCAGTCAACGGCGTTCGCGGCGCTGCAGAAGTTCGATCTCGACCCGTTCCAGGTCGCCGGCTGTCATGCACTCGAGGGTGGACGAAGCGTGTTGGTCGCTGCTCCGACAGGTGCAGGCAAGACGATCGTCGGCGAGTTCGCGATCCATCTCGCGATGCAGACATCGAGCGACAAGGCCTTCTACACGACGCCGATGAAGGCACTGTCGAACCAGAAGTTCCGCGAGCTGGTCGACGTCTACGGGGCCGATCAGGTGGGCCTGCTCACCGGCGACACCAACATCAACGGCAATGCGCGGATCGTCGTCATGACGACCGAGGTCCTGCGCAACATGATCTACGCCGACTCGGCGGCGCTGAGGGATCTGCGCTACGTGGTCATGGACGAGGTGCACTACCTCGCTGACCGATTCCGTGGAGCGGTCTGGGAAGAGGTCATCATCCACCTCCCCGCCCGCGTCCGCCTGGTGTCGTTGAGCGCGACGGTGTCGAACGCGGAGGAGTTCGGCGACTGGCTGGACACGGTGCGCGGCGATACCGAGGTCATCGTCTCCGAGATCCGTCCCGTGCCGCTCGAACAGCACGTCCTCGTCCGTGACGACCTGCTGCCGCTGTTCGACGATCGGGCGGGTCTGGCCACCGCGCAGGTCAACCAGGAGCTCATGCGGATCCGCTCCGCGACGGGCACGACATACGAGAACAACCGGCAGGCGCAGTCGTACCGCAGCGACCGCCATGCCGGACGTCAGGCGAAGCGTCCGCCGCGCGGGGGACGACGTCCGGTCCGTGCTGCCAACGCGCGCCGCATCGAGCGAATGGATCGGCCCGACGTCGTCCGTCTGCTCGAACGCGCGAATCTGCTCCCTGCCATCTTCTTCATCTTCAGCCGCGTGGGGTGCGATGCCGCGGTACAGCAGGTGCGCCGCTCCGGTATCAGGCTCACGTCCAACGAGGAGCGCGCGGAGATCCGCGCCATCGTCGAGGAGCGCACGCGGACCCTCCAGGACGAAGACCTCGGTGTGCTCGGCTACTGGGAATGGCTCGACAACCTCGAACGCGGAATCGCCTCGCACCACGCGGGCTTGCTGCCCGCTTTCAAGGAGGTCGTCGAGGAGCTCTATCAGCGCAAGCTCGTGAAGGTGGTCTTCGCCACCGAGACGCTCGCCCTCGGCATCAACATGCCGGCGCGCACCGTCGTCCTCGAGAAGATGGAGAAGTTCAACGGCGAAGCCCGCGTCGCCATCACGTCGGGGGAGTACACCCAGCTCACCGGTCGCGCAGGGCGTCGCGGCATCGACGTCGAGGGCCACGCCGTCGTGCAGTGGACCGAGGGCATGGATCCGCAGGCGGTCGCCGCACTCGCGTCCCGGCGCACGTATCCGTTGAACTCCAGCTTCCGCCCGACGTACAACATGGCCGTGAACCTGATCGACATGTTCGGCAAGCCCAGGGCGCGGCAGATCCTGGAATCGTCGTTCGCGCAGTTCCAAGCAGATCGGGCCGTCGTCGGGCTCGCACGCCAGGTGCGCGAGGCCGAGGAGTCGTTGGCCGGCTATCAGAGCGCGATGGCCTGTGAGCACGGGGACTACCCCGAGTACGCGGCCATCCGGCGCGAACTGAGCGACCTCGAGAAGAAGAACCGGCAGGACTCGAACGCCCCTCGCGCTTCACGCGACAAGCGGATGAAGCGAATCCAGTCGTTGCGCACGCAGATGCAGCGGCACCCGTGCCATCGTTGTCCGGATCGCGAAGCTCACGCGCGGTGGGCGGAGCGGTATTGGAAGCTCAAGCGCCAGACCGATCGGATCCGCCGTCAGATCGAGACGCGCACCGGCACGGTCGCACGCGTCTTCGACCGCGTGGTCGAGGTACTGGAGACGCTCGACTACCTCACCGAAGTCGACGGAGAGACGGCGCTGACCGAAGCGGGACGCACCATGCGTCGCATCTACGGCGAGCGGGATCTGCTCGTCGCGGAGTCGCTCCGTCAGGGACTGTGGGCGGGGCTGGATGCTCCTTCACTCGCGGCGATGGCGTGCTGCCTCGTCTATGAGCCTCGCCGTGACGAGGCGAATTCGGGGGAGCGGGGTCTGCCCCGAGGCGCCTTCCGGGCCGCATACGAGAAGACGACGACGCTCTGGGCCGAGCTCGACGATCTGGAGCAGGATCACCACCTGCCCGGGAGTGAGCCGCTGGCGGCAGGGCTGGCCGGGGCGATGCACTCCTGGGCCCGCGGCGGCATGCTCGACCGCGTCCTGATCGACGCCGACATGGCTGCGGGAGACTTCGTGCGCTGGGCCAAGCAAACGATCGATCTGCTCGATCAGCTCTCCATCGTCGCGGAAGATGCCGCACTCGCACGAACGGCACGGGCCGCGCTCGATGGCGTGCGCCGCGGCATCGTCGCCTACTCGTCGATGTGAGATGGACGGAATGACCTCGAAAACCGCGCCACAACGCGCCCTCCTGCCCCTCTGGGCTGCTGTGCTCGCCGCCGGACTGGCCGCCCTGGTGATGAACCTGGCGTATCCGGAGGCCGCGATCTGGATCTTCGCCTTCCCAGCGACAGCTCTTCTGCTGCTCGCGCTGATAGGACGACGGTTCGGGGGTGCGCTGCTCGTCGGGCTGGTCTACGGCATCCTGTTCTTCGGGCTCCTGGTCTCCTGGACATCGCGATACCTCGGCCCCATCCCGTGGGCCGCCCTGAGCGTCGTCGAGGGCGTGCTGACGGCGATCGCCCTCATCCCGATTGCGCTCGCCTATCGCTGGCTCCCGAAAGCCTTCCCCGGGACAGCGGGGCGCCTTCTGGGGCTCCCGACGGTCGTCGCGGCCCTCTGGGTCGGCCGCGAGCTGTTCGTCGGCTCCTGGCCCTACGGCGGCTTCCCTTGGGCACGTATCGGTATGAGTCAGGCCGAGAGTCCCCTCGCGTCCGTCTCCTCCTGGGTCGGCGTGAGCGGGCTCAGCTTCCTGATGGTGCTCGTCGTGGCGATGCTGATCGAAGTCGTGCGGCTGCGCGCATGGCGCCGGCCCTTGCGGCTGATCGCGCCGGCAGCCCTCGTGGTGGTGCTGCTGTTCACCCCGCTCTTCCCGACCGCGACCAGCGGCTCGATGCGGATCGCCGCCGTGCAGGGGAACGGCCCGACGGGGTACTTCGACGATCGCGAGCCGTTCGCGGTGATCCAGGCGCAGACAGAGGCGACCGCCCCTCTTTACGGCGAAGACGTCGATCTGCTGGTCTGGCCGGAAGGGTCATTGGACGCGGACCCTTTTCAGACCGATGCGCTGGCGCGGCGGATGACCCTCATCGCGAACCGGATCGACGCACCGCTCCTCGCCAACGCGCCAACAGGTCGTGACGACCGCTTCTTCAACACCTCGATGCTCTGGAACCTCGACGGCACCGCGAGGCAGCTGCACGACAAACGGCACCCCGTCCCCTTCGGCGAGTACGTGCCGGATCGCCCGTTCTTCAACGCGCTCGCCCCGGAGCTGATCGGTCTCATCCAACGGGAGTACACGCCGGGTTCGAACCCTCCGATCGTCGACGTCGACGGGGTCCGCGTCGGTCTCGCCATCTGCTTCGATGTGATCTACGACGATGTGATCTGGCAGGGCCTGAACGCGGGGGCAGAGGTGCTGGTGTTCCAGACCAACAATGCCGACTTCCGTGGCACGGACGAGAACCTGCAGCAGCTGGCCTTTGCACGCATGAGGGCCATCGAGACCGGCAGAAGCGTGGTGAACGTCTCGACCGTCGGCACGAGCCAGATCATCCGTGCTGACGGCTCCACGGTCACGAGCCTGGACGCAGATGAGGCCGGAGCCATGCTCGAGGATGTCGAGCTGCGCTCCGGCCTCACGGCTGGTGTGGTGCTGGGCCCCTGGATCCAGGCAGTCGTGCTGTGGGGCGGTCTCGGCGCGCTCCTCGTCGGGTGGTGGCGCGCCAGGAGGCGCTAGGCGCCGATCTTCTCGCGGGTCGGGTCTTCTCCGGCACCGCGGCGGGCCCGGATGAAGGCGAGGCGCTCTTCCAGCAGCTCCTCGAGCTCGGCGCGCGTACGGCGCTCCAGCAGCATGTCCCAGTGGGTGCGGGCGGCCTTCTCGTCGCTCGCCTCGAGCGTGACGGCCTGGCCGTCGACGTTCAGTCGAGCCTCGGCACCGCAGGCGCGGCACTCCCAGGTCTGGGGCGGCTCGGCATCCGCCGCGAACATCAGGTTCGTGACGTGGCCGCATGTGTCACAGGTGTAGGTGGTCTCACGGCGCTCCATGAAAACGACGCCCTCTTCGCTCTGTAGGCTCTGGGCGCCGAGTCGGATGCCGCGCAGGCTGCGATCTGCCATTGTGTGGTCCTCTCGTCGCTGTCAGGTATAACGCTCCAGCCTGTGGGCTTCATCCACGCGGGCGAGTTCTCGGCGGAACTCACAGGTTAATCCCAGCGGAGGAGGTTATGAGGCGGGTCGCCGCTAACGCGGGGCGAGAGTCTTCAGGGCGAGATCAGCGCGGTCCGAGACGATGCCGTCGACACCGAGGTCGATGAGACGGCGCATGTCTGCGGCCTCGTTGACGGTCCAGATGTGCACCTCCACCCCGTGCCGGTGCGAGGCCCGCAGAAGAGCAGGAGTCAGCACCGTCAGCGCGCGGTGGCGCTCCGGGATCTGCAGAGCATCGATGCCGCGAAGGATGCGCGCGGGGGAGAGGCGGAGTGCCGAGAGCGCGCGCAGGGAGGCGATCGTCGCGCTGCCTCCGGACGTGGCCGGACGAAGCGCCGCCCCTGCCCGCAACACGGACGCCACCGTTCCCCGTCGATTGGCGTCGGAGAAGCTCGTCACGAGCACCCGGTGCGTGTCGTCGACCAGGATCTTCCCGAGAGGCTCGACAGCGGACGACGTCTTCACGTCGATGTTGAACCGCACGTCCGGGAAGGAATCGAGTGCTTCTGCGACGGTCAGCAGGCCTCCGTGGTCCTCGAACAGGGTGCGCAGCTCACGTGTACTCACCTCACCGACCGGCCGGGGGTCGCCGGTGAGTCGTGCGATGTCGTCATCGTGGAAGAGCACCACGTCGCCGCTCGCTGTGACCTGACAATCGGTCTCGATGTACTCGACGCCGGCGGCATGGGCGGCCGCGAAAGCCCCGGCGGAGTTCTCCCAGACGCCGGAGTCCTCGCCCGCCGCGGTGATCAGACCACGGTGGGCGAGGACTCGGGGATTCCGCGTCTTCGAGAAGTACGGGTGCGTCACGCGCCGGGAAGCGTGTTCGACGGGCCCTGGCCGGGCTTCGGCGTGAACGCGGTGCCGATGCCCTTGAGCGCCTCGGTGAGTTCGCTGGGGATGATCCAGAGCTTGTTGGACTGCCCCTCGCTGATCTTCGGAAGCATCTGCAGGTACTGGTAGGCCAGAAGCTTGTCGTCCGGCTCGCCCTGGTGGATGGCGCTGAAGACGTTCTGGATGGCCTCGGCCTCACCCTGGGCGCGCAGCACTGCGGCTTGCTTGTCACCTTCCGCGCGGAGGATCTCCGCCTGCCGCGCACCCTCGGCTTCGAGGATCGCGGACTGCTTGGTCCCCTCAGCGGTCAGGATCGCGGCGCGGCGGTCACGCTCGGCTCGCATCTGCTTCTCCATCGAGTCCTGGATCGAGATGGGCGGGTCGATGGCCTTGAGCTCGACCCGGCCGACGCGGATGCCCCACTTGCCTGTCGCCTCGTCGAGGACGACTCGCAACTGACCGTTGATGTTGTCACGGCTCGTGAGCGCTTCCTCGAGGTTGAGGCCACCGACCACGTTTCGAAGCGTGGTGGTCGTCAGCTGCTCGACGGCGCCGAGGTAGTTCGCGATCTCGTAGGTCGCCGCACGCGCGTCGGTCACCTGGAAGTAGACGACGGTGTCGATCGAGACCACGAGGTTGTCCTCGGTGATCACCGGCTGCGGCGGGAAGGACACGACCTGCTCGCGCATGTCGATCAGAGGCCGCAGCCTGTCGATGAACGGCACGAGCACGTTGAGGCCCGGCGTCAGTGTCTTGTGATAGCGCCCGAGACGCTCGACCACCCCGGCCGTGGCCTGCGGGATGATGCGGATCGCTCGCGCGACGGTGACCACCACGAAGATGATCACGGCGATCACGAGGATCCACAGGATCGCTGTGGGGATGAACGATGCGTCGTTCACGGGGTTCTCCTAGTCGTTCACGGGACGGACGATGGCCGTGGCGCCGTTGATCGCGGTCACGGCGACCGGGGCACCCTGGGGGATGGGAACGGGGGTGGCGGTGCGCGCGGTCCAGGTGTCGCCGTTCGCGAGCTTGGCCTGGCCGGAGATCTGCGTGATGTCGTTCAGCGCGATCCCGCGAAGGTCTATGAGGGCGTCGACGTTCGACCTGGTCGGATCCTCGCCGCGGTGCAGGCGTCTGAGAAGGGGAGGGCGCAGGAACAGGATGAACAGGGCGGCAGCGGCGGCGGCGATGATCACCTGCAGCCACACGGGGACGCCGACCAGATCCGTGACGAGACCGACGACTCCGCCGAAGCTGAGCATGAGGAACGTGAAGTCCAGCGAGAGCATCTCGATCACCAGGAATACGGCGATGAGAACCAGCCAGCCGATCCACGCCCATTGCTCGATGAACGTGACGAACGTCACGATGTTGTCCATGCGGCCTCCTTTGTGGTCAACGTATCACGCGCAGAGCGCCGGATCAGGGCGCCACTGCGTGCGCTTGGTAGGGTGTGAAGGCCGTGCGATCACGGCTTTTTTCGCGCATCATGAGGAGTCACCGTGACCGACGTTCTTCCCGCAGGATCCCTCGACGGCAAGGTCGCCCTTGTCACCGGTTCATCGCGGGGGATCGGCGCCGACACCGTCCGCTACCTGGCGGAGGCCGGTGCCGACGTCGTCATCAACTTCCGCAACAAGGCCCCCCGGGCCGAGAAGCTCGCCGCCCAGCTGCGGGAACTCGGTCGCCGTGCGCTCGTCGTGGGTGCCGACCTCACCGACCCCGAGTCCGTCGCTGCGATGTTCGAGGCTATCCGCGCCGAGTACGGCCGCCTGGACGTACTCGTGCTCAACGCCTCAGGGGGCATGGAGTCGGGCATGGCTGCGGACTACGCGCTCACCCTGAACCGCGACGCGCAGCTCAACGTGCTCGACGCCGCTACCCCGCTGCTCTCTGACGGAGCACGCGTGGTGTTCGTCACCAGCCACCAGGCGCACTTCATCCGCACCACACCGACCATGCCGGAGTACGAGCCCGTCGCCCTCTCCAAGCGTGCCGGCGAGGACGCCCTCCGGGAGCGCATCCCGGGCCTCGCCGAGAAGGGCATCGGCTTCACGGTCGTGTCGGGCGACATGATCGAGGGCACCATCACGGCGACGCTGTTGGAGCGCGCGAACCCGGGGGCGATCGCCGAGCGCCGGGAGTCGGCGGGCAAGCTCTACAACGTCTCGGAGTTCGCTGCCGAGGTCGCCAGGGCGGCCGTCGACGCGGTGCCCGCTGACAACACGCGCCTCGTCGGTGACGTGAGCGCTTTCGCGGCCGAGTAAGAGCACGAGAAGAGCGGCCCCGTATTGCATCGCAAGTCGGGGCCGCTCTCGTTTCAGGCGATGAGCGTCAGTTCGTCGCTCCGCCCTGAACGGCGGAGACGTACTCCTTCGCATCCCGACCGAGCGTGATGGCACGGACGATCTGGATGATTCCGAGCACGACCAGCGAGATCCCCAGCAGCAGCCAGAAGGCGAAGCCGGCGATCAGCGGCGAGAACAGCACGATGATTCCCGCGACGATGCTCAGGATCGCGTAGAGGACCGTCCAGACGCGCGATCCGTCGCTGCCCAGCAGGGACAGAGCGACGATGCCGTCGACGATCCAGCTGACACCGATGAAGATCACGACGACGAAGGCGAGCGTGGCCGCAGCGACGTTCAGGTTGAAGAACGCGATCACACCTGCAGCGATGTAGAGCAGTCCGAGGACGATGTGACCGACGCGCGCCCACCCGCCCTTGGCGCTCGAGAAGATGCCGAGGCCGACGTAGACGAGCCCGGCGACGATCAGGTACGAGGCGAAGATCGCCGTCACGATGACCGCGGACTTGACCGGCCAGACGAGGAGGACGATACCCGCGATCAGCGCGAGAACACCGGCGACGGCCAGCGTGACGCGGATCGACTTGAACAACGACTTCGCCTCTGCGAGTGGTTCAGACATGGTGAGGACCCCTTTCTGAGAAAATCCTGTGAGGATGCCCTTCAGGGTAGCGCCCCTGAGGGCGGGAGCGGGGGAGAAGCGCCCGCCCGCGTTTCTCTTCGTCACGCCGGGAAACTCCCCGACACGATTCCCCGACGTGGCAAGATCATCCTCGTGACGGACCTCGACCACGCTCGGCTGCGCGAGCTCGCCGTCATGCGACGGGTCCGCGATCGCATCGATCGGGAGTACGCCCGACCTCTGGATGTCGAAGCGCTGGCGCGCGGAGTGCACATGTCGGCCGGACACCTGAGCCGGCAGTTCCGCGAAGCCTATGGGGAGTCGCCGTACTCGTATCTGATGACGAGGCGGATCGAACGCGCCATGGCTCTGCTGCGGCGCGGCGACCTGACGGTGACGGAGGTGTGCTTCGAAGTCGGATGCTCCTCGCTCGGCACCTTCAGCACGAGGTTCTCGGAGCTCATCGGTGTCTCACCCAGCGTGTACCGTGAACGCGCCACGACCATCGAGGGAATACCGTCCTTCCAGGCGAAGCAGGTCACGAGACCGATCAGGAATAGAGAAGCGCCGCGCCCCGACGCCCACCTAACGTGAGAGCCATGAGAATCAGCATCCACTACGCATTCCTTCCGCACACCGATGCGGAAGCCGCCCTCGCGTTCTACCGCGACGCTCTCGGATTCGAGGTGCGCAACGACGTCGGCTACGACGGATTGCGATGGCTCACCGTCGGCCCCGTCGGTCAGCCTGAGACGTCGATCGTCCTCCACCCGCCGGCAACAGATCCCGGCATCACCGATTCCGAGCGGCAGACGATCCTCGAGCTGATCGCGAAGGGCAGCTACGCTGCTCTCACCCTCGCCAGCGATGACCTCGACACGCTCTTCGAGAGCCTGGTCGAGCACGGCACCGATGTCGTGCAGGAGCCGATGGACCAGCCCTACGGCGTGCGCGATTGCGCGTTCCGCGACCCGGCCGGGAATCTGCTCCGTATCAATCAGACCGCTTAGACCAGACCACCTGATATCTCCACCGCAGAGCCGAAGGACCCCGATGAGCACCGAAGCGCACCCTGCCGACACCCATGACCTCATCCGCGTCCAGGGCGCGCGTGAGAACAACCTCAAAGAGGTCAGCGTCGACATCCCGAAGCGCCGTTTGACCGTCTTCACCGGTGTCTCCGGCTCGGGCAAGAGCTCGCTCGTCTTCGACACGATCGCCGCGGAATCGCGCCGGATGATCGACGAGACCTACAGCGCATTCGTGCAGGGCTTCATGCCGTCGGTGCCGAGGCCCGACGTCGATGTCCTCGAGGGACTGACAACCGCGATCATCGTGGACCAGGAGCGGCTCGGCGCGAACCCGCGTTCGACGGTCGGCACGGTGACGGATGCCAACGCGATGCTGCGCATCCTGTTCAGCAAACTCGGGCAGCCGTACATCGGCGGACCCACCGCCTTCTCGTTCAACATCCCGACGCAGAGAGCCAGCGGGGTGATGACGGGCCCTGGCGGTGAGAAGAAGATCGTGAAGGACGCGATCTACCTCGGCGGCATGTGCCCGCGATGCGAAGGCAGGGGAGCGGTGTCCGACCTCGATCTCGCCCAGATCGTCGACGAGTCGCGGTCTCTCGACGAAGGGGCCATCATGGTTCCCGGCTACACGGCGGACGGCTGGATGGTGAAGGGCTTCTCTCAGTCGGGGTTCTATCCCGCCGATAAGCCGATCTCGCAGTTCACCGACAAACAGCGTCAGCTCTTCCTCTACGGAGAGGTCACGAAGGTCAAGATCTCCGGGATCAACATGACCTACGAAGGCCTCATCCCGAAGATCACCAAGTCGATGCTGTCGAAGGATCTCGATGCGTTGCAGCCGCACATCCGTGCTTTCGTCGAGCGCGTCGCCACATTCGCGGTGTGCCCGGAGTGCGACGGCACGCGACTCACCGAGGGTGCACGGTCATCGAAGATCGAGGGCGTGAGCATCGCGGACGCATGCCGCATGCAGGTCACAGACCTCGCGGACTGGGTCCGGGGGCTCGACCTTCCCGGCGCGGGTCCACTGCTTCAGGCGCTCAGCGCGAACCTCGATGCCTTCGTGACCCTGGGACTCGGCTATCTCAGTCTCGAACGGCCTTCGGGCACGCTGTCCGGGGGAGAGGCACAGCGCATCAAGATGCTGCGCCACCTCGGTTCCTCGCTCACCGACATCACCTACGTGTTCGACGAGCCGACCATCGGATTGCACCCGCACGATATCCAGCGCATGAACGGGCTCCTGCTGCAGCTGCGCGACAAGGGGAACACGGTGCTCGTGGTCGAGCACAAACCCGAGACGATCATGATCGGCGACCATGTCGTCGACCTGGGCCCCGGTGCGGGCAGCGCCGGCGGAGAGATCTGTTACGAGGGAACGGTCGAGGGTCTCAAGGCCAGCGGCACCAAGACCGGCGATCACCTCGAGGACCGGGCGCAGTTGAAGCAATCGGTGCGCACCGGCACCGGCGCGATCGACGTCAGAGGCGCGACCGCCAACAACCTGCAGGACGTCGACGTCGACATCCCGACGGGCGTGCTCACGGTCGTCACGGGCGTCGCGGGCTCGGGCAAGAGTTCCCTCATCCACGGGTCGGTCTCGAAGCGCGACGGCGTCGTGGCGATCGATCAGGCCGCGATCAAGGGCTCGCGACGAAGCAACCCCGCGACGTACACAGGCCTCCTGGAGCCGATCCGCAAGGCGTTCGCCAAGGCCAACGGCGTGAAGCCGGCTCTATTCAGCGCGAACTCAGAGGGCGCCTGCCCGTCGTGCAAGGGCGCCGGCGTGATCATCACGGAACTCGGATTCATGGACACGATCGAGACGCCCTGCGAGGACTGCGGCGGCAAGCGCTTCCAGGCAGCTGTTCTCGAGTACAAACTCGCCGGCAAGGACATCACCGAGGTGCTCGATCTGCCTGTGTCCGAAGCGCGGGTGTTCTTCGGTGAGGGCGAGGCGAAGCTCCCGGCGGCTTCCGCCATCCTCGGCCGGATGGAAGACGTGGGTCTCGGCTACCTGTCGCTCGGGCAGCCGTTGTCGACCCTGTCGGGTGGTGAGCGCCAGCGGATCAAGCTCGCGATCCAGATGGGGGAGAAGGGCGACGTCTACGTGCTCGACGAACCCACGACCGGTCTGCACCTCGCCGATGTCGACAAGATCCTCGGGCTGCTCGATCGGCTCGTCGACGCCGGGAAGACGGTGATCGTCATCGAACATCATCAGGCGGTGATGGCCCATGCAGACTGGATCATCGATATCGGGCCCGGCGCCGGTCATGATGGCGGCAAGATCGTGTTCGAAGGGACACCTGCAGATTTGGTATCCCAAAAATCCACACTGACGGGGGAGCACCTCGCTGCCTACGTCGGAGCGTAAGGGCATGCCGGTCGACCGCTCCCACATTCGTGTCAAAGCCATGCTTGTGGCCACCCACAGCGACGGCGCTCGGCACCTCGTCAGCCAGCACGGTGCGACGGCGGAGAACCCGCTCGGCTTTCACCGGCTGATCGGCGGCGGTGTCAAACTCGGCGAGACACACGAGAAGGCGATACTCCGCGAAGTCCAGGAAGAGCTCCAAGCCGATGTGGTCGATCTGGCTTTCCTGGGCGTCGTTGAGAACATCTTCCGATACGACGGCGAGCTCGGTCATGAAATCGTTGCGCTGTACTGCGGCAGGCTGCGCCCAGAACCTGCATTGGAGGGCGGCACCCTCACGGAGTCCGACGGATCGATCGTGCCGATCCTATGGCGCCCATTCGACGACGACGATGTGTCGGCACCGCTGTACCCGTCAGCGGCGAACCGCTGGATTCGCGACGTCGTCTCCCATGCAGCAGCCCCGGGAGCATGAGGGGCCCGAGAGCACAGAGTCCCATCTCTTCGCGCCACTCTCGACTCGTGAGCTATATCCGATAATGCACATTATGTCAGCTAGCAGAAAGCAGCCCGTCCCCCTCAGACTCGCGTGAGCGGGAGATGCGGGTGCGGTGGCAACTCGACATCGATCGGATCTCCCGCAGCCACGCGCCCACCCCGCGACACGATGCCCATCACGCCGGCGAGGCGGACGACCTTGCCGTCACCGGCGTTCCGCACCACCTGCTTGAGCAGCCCCGACTGGAATCCGTTGATCTGCTGGCACGGATTGCGAAGCCCCGTGACCGTCACCACAGTCTCTCCGATTCGCAGTCGTGATCCGACAGGCAGCGCGAGCAGATCGATGCCCTGCGTCGTGATGTTCTCGCCGAGGTCCCCTGGAGCCACGAGATGGCCACCCTCCTTCAGGGTCTCGAAGAGCTCGCCGTGGATCAGGTGCACCTGCCGGAGATTCGGTTGGGACGGATCGGCGGCCACCCGCGATCGGTGCTTGACCGTCGCTCCACAGTGCGCATCGCCGTCGACGCCCAGACCCTCTAGCAGCGAGATGGATCCCCGTGTCTCCTTGCTGAACGTGTGAGAAGCACTGGAATGGACCGCGACGACCCGAGCAAGCATGTCTTCATTGTTCCACGAGCCATCCAGCCGCTCACCGTGCGATGATCGGGGCGTGAGTCCCCCTATGCATGCGCCCGCGGGCTACGTCTGCCCGTTCTGCGCTTTCCTCGAGGGCACGCATGACGATCACAACCTGCCCACAGACGTGGTCGCTGTCACTGAACGCGCTTACGCCCGGATCGCTCCGAAGTGGTGGCCTGGGAACCCGGGCGCGGTGCTTGTCATCCCTCGGACGCATGTGGAGAACATCTACGACCTTTCGCCGTCGGACAGCGCGGCGGTGTGGGACCTCACCCAGAGAGTCGCCATCGGCATCCGCTCCTCATACGCGTGTGAGGGCACCTCGATCCGCCAGCACAACGAACCCGCCGGAGGCCAGGACGTCTGGCATCTTCACGTTCACGTGTTCCCCCGCCACCCGGACGACCGTCTGTACCAGCGGCATGATGACGCGGAATGGGTCGATCCGGCTCACCGCCAAGCCTTCGCGACCAGGCTCAGGACAGCCCTCGGCATGCCGTTCCAGCTCACCTGACGCCCGTCAGACCCGAGAGCATTGCGAGAATGGCCCGATGGCTCTCACAGGCAGCGGCTCCACTCGTCTCGTCATCCTTCGCGGCGATGCGGCGTCGGGGAAGACGACCACGGCAACATCGTTGCGCACAGCGCTGGGCGCGCGCGTCGCTCTGATCTCTCAGGATCACTTCCGCCGCGAGCTCCTCCGTGAGCCGGATCGGCGGAAGCTCTCCCGCGACGCCAGTGTCCTCATCATCACCACCGCCCGCCAGGCGCTCGACCTCGGGTATGACGTGATCCTCGACGGCGTGTTCAATCTGCGCGACTACTCGGAGGCGTTCGAACGGTTGTACCGAGACCACCTCGGGTCCACACGCATCTACCAGTTCGACGTCGGCCTCGAGGAGACGATCCGCCGCCACGCGGGCCGGCAGCTTGCCCAGGAATTCGGGGAGGACAAGATCCGCGAATGGCACGATGGGTGGCAGCCACTCCCCTGGTTCGATGAACGACGGATCGGCCCCGAGATCGGTACCGATGAGCTGGTATCGATCATCGTGGAGGATCTCAGGGGCCCGGCACTCCCCTCCCCTGGGCCGTCATAGGCTCGGCATACTCCATGCCCCTCTGTCAGGCGTGCAGCGCGCTGAACGTACCCCCGGAGGCGTCGGCTCCCCTCAGAGGCCGACACTGAACGTGATCATGGGCTCGCCGCCGAGCGGATGAGTGACCGGACCGGAAACAGGCCGGAATCCCTGCAGCTCATAAAGCCGGATGGCGGGGTTTCCTCGCCGCACAGCGAGCTCGACCGTGGAATACCCGGCGTCCTTCGACGCCCGTATCGCGTCCTTCAACAGAGCTCTTCCCATCCCCTTGCCGGAGGAAGCAGGGAGCACAGCGATCCGCTCCAGCACTGCCGTGGTCTCGTCACCGGATTTCGGTGCCGTCAGAGCGAACCCAGCGAGAGGCTCCCCTGCCAACGCGAACCGCAGGAGAGGCCCGTCGAACAGCTTGCGCATGCGGGCGGCGACTGCGGCCGCGTCGACCTCTCCATCGCGGTATCGAAGAGCCTGCACCCAGAGATCGACACATCTCGCGATGTCGTCGGTAGTACCCGCGGTGATGTCCGTCATACGGGCAATCGTCGCACGCTCGAAAGGTCCGACGCCGCGAACCGGGCGCTAGTGCGCGGACCACACCCCGAGCTCGGTGCCAGACGGATCCGCGAAGTGCAGCCGACGCCCACCCGGGAACTCATACGGCTCCTGCAGGATCTTGCCCCCGGCCGCCACGATGGCCTCCTTCGTGGCGTCGAGGTCCTCGGAGTAGAGCAGCACCAGAGGGCCGCCGGCGGGACGCACCTCGTCGGCGAGCAGCAGACCACCGGCCTCGTTCCCGTCGGCGCGCGGAGACACGATCCCCGCATAGCCCGGGCCGTAGTCGTTGAAATGCCAGCCGAACGCATCGGCGAAGAAGCGCTTCGAGACATCGAGGTCGGTGACGACGAGCTCGACGTAATCGAGTGAGTGATGCAGAGGTGTGCTGGTCATGGCGTCAGGGTAGCTCCCACCTGCGACATCACAGATCTCATCTGCGACATCGCAGAGGAGTAGCGTTGAGGGGTGCCGCAGGTCTCCCACTCCCCCGTCTCCACACCGGGGTGGCGGGCCTGGCTGATCTGGTCGGTCGGCGTCGCCGCCTATGTGCTCGCGATCACCAACCGCACCTCGCTCGGGGCTGTCGGCGTCGAAGCGGCCGACCGGTTCCAGGCCGACGCTTCCACGCTGGCCCTGTTCGCCGTGGTCCAACTCGCGGTGTACGGCGGGATGCAGATCCCCGTGGGAATCCTGCTCGACCGTTTCGGATCCCGGCCGATCATGACGATCGGGATGCTGCTCATGGCCGCCGGCCAGTTGACCATGGCTCTCTCCCCCAGCATCGGCATCGCGATCGTCGCACGCGTTCTGCTCGGCGCCGGAGATGCCGCCATCTTCCCCGCCGTGCTGCGCCTGGTTGCCACCTGGTTCCCCGCGCAGCGAGGACCCCTCATGGTGCAGTTCACCGGCATCATCGGCCAGGCAGGGCAACTCATCGCGCTCGTCCCCGTCGCCGCGCTGCTGCACGCCACCACCTGGACGATCACCTTCGGCAGCATCGCCGGGCTCGGGGTGCTGTTCACGATCCTCGTGGCGCTCGTCATCCGCAACCACCCGGTCGAGCGCGGCGCCGATGTCACGGTGAACACCGACACGGGAGTCGTGCGCGTCGTCACCTCAGCGATAGATACCGGCGTCGGCATACGCGCCGCCTGGGCGCACCCAGGGACCCGCCTCGCCTTCTGGTCGCACTTCACCACGCCGTTCGCGGGAACCGCGTTCGTGCTCCTCTGGGGAATGCCGTTCCTCACAGCGGCGGAGGGCCTGGATGCTGCACATGCCGCGGGCATCATCTCCGTATATGTCGTTGCCGGAATGCTTCTCGGTCCCATCATCGGCGACCTGTCGCGTCGACTGCCGAACCATCGCTCTCTCGCCCTCGTGCTTCCGGCCGTGGGGGTTCAGATGGCAGCGTGGATCTCTGTCATCGCCCTCCCCGACACCGCACCGCTCTGGCTCCTCTACGTCCTGGCGATCGCTCTCGGGACCGGTGGTCCCGCCTCGATGATCGCCTTCGACCACGCCAGAACGCACAACCCGACGCACCGCCTCAGCACCGCCACCGGCGTCACGAACGCCGGAGGTTTCATCGCCGCGCTCATCGCCATCTTCCTCATCGGTCTCGCGCTCGATCTGCAGGGCGCCGGCACGCCGGAGACCTACTCGCTGGAAGCCTTCCGGATCGCATTTCTCATGCCGATCCCGCTCTGGATCATCGGCACCGTCTTCATCCTCGTCGAGCGCAAACGTACGCGTGTCCGCATGGGGCTCGACCCCGAGCGCCGTCGCTGACGCGGCACCCGGACAGCGTCCACAAAATCAGCGCAGGAGGTGCTGCAACGTCTCGATCACGAGCTCCACGCTGAGATGCTCAGGGACTTCGGCGTCTCCCGCCTCGAACTCCGCGAGCTCCACGCCCTGCACGGCACCTACGGGCAGTGCGGCGAAGATCCCGGCGATCTGATGCGGCAGCAGCCCGCCCCCGATGCGATAGGCCGCAGGGATGTAGCCGGGCTCGAGCACGTCCCAGTCGACGTGTATCCATACCGGTCGTCCGGCGATGATGTCGACGATGCGTTCAGGCGTGCTCTCTGCCGGCCGAAGTACGGTGACCCCTGCCTCCGCCAGAAGATCCCCCTCGGCGGGGTCGATGTCCCGGCCACCGACGACGATCACCTGCTTCGGGTCGATGCCGGAACCGTGGCCGCTGTCCCAGAGGCCGCACGCCGCGGCGAGCACCATGCCGCCGAGGTACCCTGACTCCGTCGTCTCCGGGGTGTTGAAGTCGCCGTGCGCGTCGATCCACAGCACCACCGCATCCGGGTGATGCTCCGCGACCGTGGGGAGCGTGCCGAGGCTCACAGCGCAGGTGTTGGTGATCAGCAGGGGTGTCGTCCCCGCGGCAAGGGCATCCTGCAGCGCCGCCCGGATCCCGTGGAGCGTCTGCTCCGCCTCCGGTAACGCCTTCGTCCAGTCATCGACGACACTCGGGGTCGGAGTGCCGATGGTTTGTGCTTCGATCGACATCAGGGACGACACCGCCTCGCCCACTCGGCGCGCGCCGATCAAGGCGCCGTCGGTACGGTCGGCCACCCGGCCCTGAGAGACGATGAGCGAATAGGAGGATGCCATGTCCCTCAGCCTGGCATCAGCACAGCCAGCGGGACAAATGCGCTCCTCTCGCACATGTCGCCGACGAAGAATCGGGGCGCCTCAGCCGCGGCGAGGAGTCCATCCCGATGGAAGCGGGCCATCCTGGAAAGCGCGCTCTCGATCGCTTCGCACCGACCAGCCCTGTGCCTGATCCGTGGTGTCGAAGGCGCCTCGAGCGAGCCTCAACCCCACGTCGTCGTGATGCATACGCGGCGCTCCCCCGCGACGAACGGATGCCCGAACGCTCCAGGCGTCGTCGGCGAAGCCGCCTCCGCGGAACACCCGGTAGTCGTCGTAGCGGGCGGGGTCGAGCAGGTCCCAGCACCACTCCCAGACGTTGCCGAGCGTGTCGAAGAGCCCGTTGAGATTCGGGAGCTTCCCGCCCACGTCCTGTGGCGAGGCCACCCCGTCCGCCGTCGTCCAAGCCGCATCCGCGAGCGGCGCATAGTGAGGGCCCGTCGCGCCGGCACGACAGGCGAACTCCCACTCCGCCTCTGTGGGCAGCCGGTATCCGTCCGCGGTCGTATCCCACGTGACGACCTCGCCGTCGAACGAGTAGCTCCGTTCCAGCCCCTCCCACTCCGACGCGGCATTGCAGAAATGCACCGCTCGCAACCAGCTGAGATCCGCGGCGGGGCGGCGGGGATGCCGTGCGGGAATGCCGAGCACCTCGGCGAGCTGCTCCTCCGTCACCGGGTACACACCGATCTCGAATGGTTCGAGAGCGACATCGCGCCTCTCCTGCCTGCGAGCATCATGCAGCGACACGGTGCCGGCACTGATGGCCGCGAGCTCGAAGTCACTCACCGGATTCGGCAACTGTCGGACGACGTCATGCGGGAACCCGTTCTACCCACGACGGGTACTTCGCCGCGCGGCCGTCTCCCGACGACGTCCTGGTCACACGCCGCCGCACCCAGGGCCCGACGAACTCGCGGTAATAGGCGAGGCCGGAGGGGCCCGTACCGAGCCGATCGCTCGGCGCCCACCACGTCTCCGGAGGCTCGTAGCCGAGAGCGTGCAGCACGCGGGCGGCCACACGGTGGTGACCCGATGCATTCATGTGCAGCCTGTCCTCCGCCCAGTACGCGCCGCGGGAGAGCTCACGGTCGGGCCAGTTGAGCGCACGGATCACGTCGGGACGATCTTCGACGCGACGCAGCACGGCCTCGGACAGCAGATCACCCCGCCGCTGCACGAGAGAGCCCATCGGGAGCTGACCACTCGGGTTCGCGCCGGAGAGCAGGATCATCGTCACCCCCTCCTCGTCGCATCGGCGCAGCACCCGGCTGAAGGCGTCGGCGATGTGCTCGACGTCGGTACGCGGGCGCAGCATGTCGTTGCCACCGCCGTTGAACGAGAGATGCGTGGGACGCAGGGCGAGCGCGGGTTCGAGCTGCTCTTCCACGATCGGCCAGGCGAGCTTGCCCCTGATCGCGAGATTCGCGTACTGGATGGGGTGCCCGGCGGCGTCGGCCCACCCTTGAGCCGCCAGGTCGGCCCAGCCGCGCTCCCGTCCGTCCGGGAGGACATCACCCACACCCTCGGTAAACGAGTCGCCGATCGCCACGAACCGCACATCTGCCATCATCCCAGCCTATTGCGGGACGACGACGCACGGCGCCGGGACCGGATGGGTCGCCCCCGCCTCAGCGGTCGTCGAGAGCCTGGCCGCCGCGATCGACGAGTCCCCACGCCGCAGCCGCAGCACCGAGGAAACAGACCCCGAAGACCGCGAACAGGAGCGGCGCGCCGCCCCCGACCAGGAGGATCGGGACAGAGAGCGGTGCGACGATCGATGCGATGCGCCCCACTCCAGCGGCCCAGCCCGCGCCCGTGCCCCGCAACGAGGTCGGATAGATCTCCGGGGTCACCGCGTACAGGGCACCCCAGGCGCCGAGGTTGAAGAACGACAGCGCCATGCCGGCGGCGATGATGGTGCCCTCCGTCGTCGCCGTGCCGAAGACCACGGCAGAGACCGCCGAGCCGAGGAGGAAGACGGAGAGCGTCAGTCGACGGCCCCAGACCTCGATGAGCCACGCGGCCACCGCGTAGCCGGGGAGCTGAGCCAACGTGATGATGAGCGTGAACCCGAAAGACCGCACCAGATCGAACCCGGCATCGACGAGGATGCTCGGGATCCAGATGAACGCTCCGTAATAGGCGAAGTTCACACCGAGCCACACCAGCCAGAGACACAGTGTGCGCAGTCGGAACTCCCGATTCCAGAGTGTCGCCAACCGTGCGCGGGCGGTGACGGCGATCGCTCGTGATGCCGGCTCCTTCCTGATGGCCGGAGTCGCCTCCACCCGCGCCTCTGCCTCGAACGCGGAGACGATGCGGTCGGCCTCTGCGATCCGTCCCCGCGACGCGAGCCAGCGAGGCGACTCGGGCATCCGCCACCGCACGAAGAGTGCGTACACCGCCGGGATGGCCCCGAGGGCGAACGCCCAGCGCCAGCCATCCTCCGAAGCGGGTATGACCAGGAACCCGATGAGAGCAGCTGCCGTCCACCCGAGTGCCCAGAACGCCTCCAGTACGACGATCAGGCGACCGCGGATCCGGGCGGGGGCGAACTCGCTCACGTAGGTCGATGCCACAGGAAGCTCGGCGCCGAGCCCGAGGCCGACGAGGAATCGGAGAACCAGAAGCGCCGCAAGCCCGCCCACGAGCGCGCTGGCTCCGGTGGCGAGGCCATACACGAGCAACGTCAGAGCGAACACCTGCCGTCGTCCGTAGCGGTCCGCCAGGAGACCGCCGAGCGTCGCACCGATGGCCATGCCGATGAACCCGACGGAGGCGATCCAGCCCGCCTCGCCCTTGGACAGCCCCCACTGCTGCGTGAGGGCCGCGAGGATGAAGGAGATCAGACCCACGTCCATCGCGTCCAGCGCCCAGCCGAGACCGGAGCCCGTGAGCAAGCGGAGATGCCGGCGCGTGAAAGGCAGGACGTCCAGGCGCTCAGCCAACGATGAGCGGCTCGGCAAGGCGGTGTTGGCCATGCTTCTCATCGTAAAGCCGAGCGCCGGGCGTCCTGCGCTCGATGACGTCAGTCCTGCGAGGCGAGGATCCGCTTCACGCGCGGGATCACCTCGGTGCCATACAGCTCGATGCTGCGCATCATCGACTCGTGCGACAGGGTGCCCGTGGCGTACTTGAGGTCGAAACGCCCGAGGCCGAGCGTCGTGATGGTGTCGGCGATCTTCGCAGCGACCCGGTCCGGCGACCCTGCGTAGATCGCCCCCTCAGGTCCCACGTCGTTCTGGAAACGTGCACGGCTGTACGCCGGCCACCCGCGCTCTCGGCCGATGGTGTTGTTCATCGCCTCGAATCCGGAGTAAGCGGCATCCCAGGCTTCCGCGTCTGTCGCGGCGATGTGGCCAGGCGAGTGCACCGAGACGGGATGCGACGTGGTACCGAACGATGCGACCGAGCGGCGGTACAGATCGACGAACGGCTTGAACCGCACCGCCGGCCCCCCGATGATCGCGAGCATGAGGCCGAGACCGTGGCGAGCGACACGGACGACCGACTCCGGGCTTCCGCCCACACCGACCCAGGTACGCAGACCCTTCTCGGTCTTCGGGAACACGTTCGCGTTCTCCAACGACGGACGCATCGTTCCCGACCAGGTCACCGGCTCCTCTTTCAGGAGCTCCACGAACAGTTCGAGCTTCTGCTCGAAGAGCGCGTCGTAGTCTCGCAGGTCATAGCCGAACAGGGGGAAGGACTCGATGAAGGAGCCACGCCCGAGCACCACCTCGGCCCGGCCGTTCGACAGCGCGTCCAGCGTCGAGAAGCGCTCGAACACGCGTACGGGGTCGTCGGAGGACAGCACCGTGACCGCCGTGCCCAGCCGGATGTTCTCCGTGCGCGCGGCGATCGCCGCCAGCACCATCTCCGGGGCGGACACGGCGAACTCGGTGCGGTGATGCTCCCCGACCCCGAAGAAGTCCACGCCCACGGAGTCTGCGAGTTCCGCCTGCTGCACGATGTTGCGGATCGTCTGCGCCCCCGTGAGGAGCTCCCCATCCGCATCTCGCGTGATGTCGCCGAACGTGTCCAGTCCGAATTCGATGCCCATGTCATCCCTTCCTATTCAGATGAATGAACACGTGACCGTCCGGCCGCATTCCCGTCAGCGCGGGAGCAGAGCGGTGCGCAACGTGTCGAGCCCGATGCCGCCCATATCGAGCGCCCGTTTGTGGAAGTCCTTGAACGAGAAGGCATCGCCTTCCGCCGCGCGAACACCATCGCGGACCTGCTCCCAGATGCGCTGGCCCACCTTGTACGACGGCGCCTGTCCCGGCCAACCCAGGTAGCGGTTCACCTCGAACTGCACGAACTGGTCCGACATGTTCACGTTCGCGCGCATGAAGTCCAGCGCGTACTCCGCGTCCCACACACCGGTGCCGTCGAGACGGGGCTTGCCGAGGTGCACGCCGATGTCGAGCACCACACGGGCCGCCCGCATGCGCTGACCGTCGAGCATGCCGAGTCGATCGGCGGGGTCGTCGAGGTAGCCGAGCTGCTCCATGAGGCGCTCGGCGTAGAGCGCCCAGCCTTCTGCATGGCCGGACGTGCCTGCGAGCAGACGGCGCCAGGAGTTGAGCTCTGCCCGGTTGTAGACGGCCTGCGCGATCTGCAGGTGATGTCCGGGGACGCCCTCGTGGAACACCGTGGTGAGCTCGCGCCAGGTGTCGAACTCGGTGACGCCTTCGGGGACCGACCACCACATGCGACCGGGACGCGAGAAATCGTCCGTGGGCCCCGTGTAGTAGATGCCACCCTCCTGGGTGGGAGCGATCATGCACTCGAGTGTGCGGATCGCCTCGGGAATGTCGAAGTGCGAGGCGCCCAGTTCAGCGACGGCCTTGTCGCTCGTCTCCTGCATCCACTTCTGCAATGCGTCGGTGCCGACGAGCTTACGTGCGGGATCGGCCTCGAGATGGGCGACGGCCTCCTCGACCGACGCACCAGGGAGGATCTCGTTCGCGATGGCGGTCTGCTCCGCCACCATGCGGGCGAGCTCTTCACGACCCCATTCGTACGTCTCGTCGAGGTCGATCGTCGCGCCGAGGAAACGGCGGGAGTTGAGGGCGTACAGCTCGCGGCCGACGGCGTCGACCTCGCCCGCGACGGGGGCGAGCTCCTCGGCGAGGAAGCGGCGGAGTTCGTCGTAGGCGACGCGTGCAGCTGCCGAGTTGTCCGCGAGCGTGCGTGCGAGGGAGGCCGGGAGCTGGCCCTCCTCCGGGTCGGCCTCGGCGACGAAGGCGGCGAAGAACCCGTCGTCGGCCGTGTAGCGGTCGATCTGTGTCGCGACCTCGACCACCTGACGACGCGCCGGTGTCACTCCCTCAGCGATCCCGGTGCGGAGCGTCTCGACGTATCCGCGGAGCGCATCCGGAACCGCGGCGAGACGGGTCGCGATCACGTCCCAGTCCTCCACGGTCGCAGTGGGCATCAGGTCGAAGGCGGCGCGCACGTCCTGCGCCGCAGAGGCGATGACGTTGAGGTCACGAAGGTGCCACTTGGCATCGTGGAGTTCGAGATCGAGGCGGAGCTCGGCGCTGAGATCGGTCTTCGTCACCTCGTCGATCGCGTCGACGGCCTCGAGTGCCGAGAGACGGTCGAGTGTCGCGCGGGTGGCTGCAGCGATCTCTTCGTGCCCCTGCGGGCTCAGGTCGCCGAAGCGGTCGTTCACCTCGTTGCGGCCGATGTACGTCCCGAGTGTGGGAGCCAGTACCGCGATCGTATCGACCCATTCATCGGCGACGGCGTCGATGGCAGAGGGGGTGCGAGGAGCTGAAGTCATACCTTTCAGCCTAATCCCCGGCCCCCTCCCACCGCCGGAGGTCAGTGCGCGGCTTCGTTCCAATCGCGACCCCGACCGACCTGCACATCGAGCGGCACGGACAGCTCGGCAGCATCGCCCATCCGCGCGCGGACGATCCGCTCCGTGGCGTCCCACTCCCCCGGCGCGACCTCGACCACGAGTTCGTCGTGGATCTGCAACAGCACCCGCGAGGAGAGGTTCTCGGACCGGAGGTCGTCGTGGATGTGCAGCAGCGCGATCTTCATGATGTCGGCGGCACTGCCCTGGATCGGAGCGTTGAGGGCGGCCCGCTCGGCGTTCTCGCGGAGCACGCGGTTCGGACTCGCGAGGTCGGGGAACGGTCGACGGCGGCCGAAGATGGTCTCGGTGTAGCCGACCTCCTTCGCCTTCATCACGGATGCACGCAGGTAGTCGCGCACGGCGCCGAACCGCGCGAAGTACTCGATCATGAGCTGCTTGGCTTCGGACTGCTCGATGCGCAGCTGCTTGGAGAGGCCGAACGCGGAGAGCCCGTAGACCAGACCGTAGGACATCGCCTTGACCTTGGTGCGCATCGCCGCCGTGACATCGCTCGGCTCGACACCGAACACGCGCGCTCCGACGAAACGGTGCAGGTCTTCCCCGCTGTTGAAGGCCTCGATCAGCCCCTCGTCGCCGGAGAGGTGCGCCATGATGCGCATCTCGATCTGGGAGTAGTCAGCGGTGAGCAGAGCCTCATACCCTTGGCCCACCTCGAAAGCACTTCGGATGCGGCGTGACTCCTCGGTGCGCACCGGGATGTTCTGCAGGTTCGGGTCTGTGCTCGAGAGCCGTCCGGTCTGGCTTCCCGTCTGCACGTACGTGGTGTGCACACGGTGGTCGTCTCCGATCGCCGAATCGAGCGACTCGATGATCTGGCGCAGCTTCGTGGCCTCACGGTGCTGCAGCAGCAGGCTCAGGAACGGATGCGGGTTGCTCTCCTGCAGATCGGCGAGCACCGCAGCGTCGGTCGAGTAGCCGGTCTTGGTCTTGCGGGTCTTCGGCAGCTGCAGGTCTTCGAACAGCACCTCCTGCAGCTGCTTGGGCGAGCCGAGGTTGAACTCGCGGCCGACGACGGAGAACGCCTCCTGTGCGAGGCCCTCCGCTCGGGCCGCGAGCTCACCCGAGAAGGTCGACAGCACGTCGTGCGACACGGCGACACCCGCGACCTCCATGTCGGCGAGGGTGAGCAGCGTGGGCAGCTCGATGTCGTCGAGGACCTTCGCGACCGACTCCGGGATGTCCTCGCGGAGAGCATCGGCAACTCGCAGAGCGAACCACGCCTCCTGAGACGGCGTCGCACCCTCGGTCTCGGGGACGAGCTGGGAAGGATCGGCCTCGGGGAGCTTCTCCCCCAGGTAGCGCTCGACGAGGTCGGAGAGGGTCTTGTCGGGGAAGCTCGGTCGCAGCAGCCAGCCGGCCAGACTCGTGTCGTATGCGAGCCCGCGAAGGCGGATGCCCTGGCGGATCAGCGCCTTCACCTGCGGCTTCGCGTCGTGGAGCACCTTCGGTGCCTCGGACTCCAACCATCCGCGCAGATCGCCCGCGGCCTCATCCGACCAATCGGCTTCACGGACTTCGGTCAGCGTGGCAACGCCGATGCGTACGGGGACACCGCCCTGGGTCGTGACGCGGAGCGCGACATCGCCTTCCTGCGCCGCAGCCCAACTCGCGAGGTCGGCCGCAGGCACCTCGACGGGCACCGGGAGCACCACGACGGAGGCAGGGTCGTCAGCGACGTCGCCGGCACCGACGGCCTCGAACACCCGCGGCAGCAGGGTGCGGAACTCGAGACGGGCGAAGATGTCGCGCACGGCCTGCGCATCGATCGGTGCGACGGCGAGGTCAGCCGGGCCCACCGGAAGCTCGACGTCGGTGAGCAGACGGTTGAGCTTGCGGTTGCGACGGACGTCTTCGATGTGGTCGCGGAGGTTGCCTCCGACGACGCCCTTGATCTCGTCGGCGCGGGCGATCAGTTCATCGAGCGAGCCGAACTGCGTGAGCCATTTGACCGCCGTCTTCTCGCCGACCTTCGGCACGCCGGGCAGATTGTCGCTGGTCTCACCCACAAGCGCGGCGATATCCGGGTACTGCTCGGGTCGCACCCCGTAGCGCTCCTGAACGGTCGCCGGGTCGTAGCGCTTGAGTTGGGAGACCCCCTGCACCGACGGATACAGCAGCGTGACGTCTTCGTTGACGAGCTGGATGGTGTCGCGGTCTCCCGAGACGACGAGCACTTCGAAGCCCTGTTCGGCACCTTGGGACGCGAGGGTGGCGAGGATGTCGTCCGCCTCGATCCCCTCCTTCGTCAGGACCGGGATGGACATGGCGGCGAGGCAGTCCTGCAGCAGCGGGATCTGCCCCTTGAACTCCTGCGGCGACTCGGACCGCGTGGCCTTGTACTCGGGGTACTCATCGGTGCGGAAGGAGTGCCGCGAGGTGTCGAAGGCGATCGCGAGATGCGTCGGCTTCTCCGCCTTGATGAGGTTGACCAGCATCGACAGGAACCCGTAGATGCCGTTCGTGTGCTGCTTGTCCTTGGTCGTGAAGTTGTCGACCGGGAGCGCGAAGAAGGCGCGGTAGGCGAGCGAGTGGCCGTCGACGACCATGAGGGTAGGCTTTGCGGAGTCCGTCACCCTGTCAGCCTAACGAGGACGACGGACACCCGCTGAGGAGGATGCATGGGCGATGTCGCGATGAGCGAGGGACTCGACTGGGCGACGGCCCGGGGAATGGGCGCCCTCGCCGAGAAGATGGGCATGGAGTTCGTCGAGTTCAGCGTCGAGCGCTGCGTCGCGACGATGCCGGTCGAGGGCAACACCCAGCCCGTCGGACTCATGCACGGCGGGGCCTACGTCGTGCTCGGAGAGTCACTCGGCTCGATGGCTGCCAATCTGCACGCCGGTGCCGGAAGGCTCGCGGTCGGGGTGGACATCAATGCGACACACACGCGATCGGCGACCTCTGGCCTGGTCACCGGCGTCTGCACGCCCGTGCACCTGGGACGGAGCATCACGGTGCACGAGATCGTGGTGACTGACGATCAGGGTCGTCGTTGCTCGACCATCCGCATCACCAACATGATCAAGGACCTTCCCGCCGGGCGCTGAGCGGTTCCTCCAGCAGGCGCTGGAACAGCAGATGATCCTGCCACTCCCCCGCGATCAGGAGGTACTTCGGCGCCATCCCGATGCGCTCGAACCCGTTTCCGAGCAGCACCCGCTGTGAGCCGAGATTGTGCAGCAGCGTGGCCGCCTGGAGTCGGTGCAGCCGCAGCTCGGTGCGGGAGTGCTCGATCACCCTCGCGACCGCGCGGCTCGCGAGCCCACGGTGCACGCGCGTCGCATCCACCCAGTAACCGAGGTCTGCGCTCCAGAACGCCCCACGGACGATGTTGTTGAGGTTCATCCGTCCGCGGATCTCACCATCGTCGGACTCGATCACGAAGCGGATGCCACGCCCTGCCGATGCGTCGTCCACACACTGCTGTGCATGCGCCTCCTGCGAGGCGACGGCGAAGAACGCCTCCGAGCGCGTCGGCTCCCACGGCGCGAGATGCCGGCGGTTCGCCAGATAGGCACGCGAAAGCGCGGCACCGTCGCCCAGGCGCACGGGCCTGAGGATGTGCTCGGAATCGAGCCGGAAGGATCCGGCGCTCACCTCTACTTCTTGGGAGCGAGCTGCTCGATGATCGCCTTCGCGACGTCCTGCATAGTGAGACGACGGTCCATGGAGGCCTTCTGGATCCAGCGGAAAGCCTCGGGCTCGCTCAGCCCCATCTTCTCGTTGAGCAGACCCTTGGCCCGGTCGACGAGCTTGCGGGTCTCGAAGCGCTCGACCATGTCGGCGACCTCTGCCTCGAGCGTGATGATCTGCTCGTGGCGGGCCAGGGCGATCTCGATCGCCGGAAGGAGGTCGTTCGGCGTGAACGGCTTCACGACGTAGGCGAGGGCTCCGGCCTCGCTGGCACGCTCGACGAGCTCCTTCTGGCTGAACGCCGTCAGGAGCACGACCGGGGCGATGTTCCCCTTGTGCAGCTTCTCGGCCGCGCTGATGCCGTCGAGCTGAGGCATCTTGACATCCATGATGACCAGGTCGGGGCGGAGCTCAGTGGCCAGAGCGACCGCGGTCTCCCCGTCACCGGCCTCGCCGACCACATCGAAGCCGTTGTCGCGGAGGATCTCGACGATGTCGAGACGGATCAGCGACTCATCTTCGGCGACGACGACGCGTCGGGGTGCGGATGACGTGGGCTGCTCAGCCTGCTCTTCTTGCTCTGTCACACACCCATCCTAGTGGAGTGCCCCTGTCTGCAGGCCTCAGGCGCTCGGCGCGGACGGTCGCGCCTCCTGCTCTGCGCTAAAGTCGTAGACGCGACACACGAGCCGGCGTGGCGGAATGGCAGACGCGGAGCACTCAAAATGCTTTGTCCGAAAGGGCGTGTGGGTTCGAGTCCCACCGCCGGCACCCAACATCGATCGAACGAACGCGCGAATTCCGGCGCGGGCGACTGATCGACTATTCCGCGAGCACCGCGAGCTCCGCCAGAACGCGTGGATGCGCGAGGATCCGGAAGTGCCCGCCCGTATCGAGGCGCACGTTCTTGGCGCCGGCCAGTTCGCTGCCTTCGGGGATGTGAGGGTCGAACGCCGCGTACACCGAGACGATCCGCTCGTTCACCGTCACCTGCTGCGCCAGATCCACGATCGACGGGTCGAGCGGTGAGAACGCACGAAGCGTTCTGGAGAGCATCAACCGCGCATAGCGCGACCCGCCGAACGGTGCGGCGATCGCGAGCATCGACCGCACGCGCGTGCCCGCCGGACCGGTCATCACGGTCTTCCCCGCAAGGCCGCCCTTGCTGTGCGCGACGAGGATCACGTCTTCGAGCCCGCGCTCCTCGAGGAACGTCGCCACGACCGCGGCCATCTCGGCCACAGGACGCTCGTTCCGGTGGAGCGCGTCGACGATGTGCACCGGATGACCACGTTCATGCATCGCGACGACGAGCGGCTGCAGGAACCGCCAGGTCTCGTAGACGCCGGGGAGCACGACGATGTGTGCAGCATCTCCGGAGACGAAAGACGACGGATCGGTGCGGTCGAATGCCGCACGGACCTGCCAGTACCCCGCGTACGCGTAATCGGCTATCCACCATCGCGCGTTCCTCAGCACGCCGATGACGGCCTCCTTCGACGGCGATGCGTTTCCATGCCTGAAAGCTACCCGAAGCGGACGACAGAGGGGGCAGGACCGAAGTCCCACCCCCTCTGGATGACGTACGTCAGACGCCGGCCTTGTAGATCGGCGCGGCACCGCGGATCGCATCGCCGACCTTGTGCACGCGAAGGTCGTTCGTGGATCCGACGATTCCGGGAGGGGAACCGGAGATCACGACGACCTTGTCCCCTTCTTCTGCCAGACCGTTGCCGAGCAGGTACTCATCGACCTGGTGGTACATCAGGTCGGTGTGCTGGACCATGTCGACCAGCGTCGAGCGGATACCCCACGTCAGCGCCATGCGGCGACGGATGCCGGGCTCCGGGGTGAAGGCGATCATCGGGATGCGCGAGCGCAGACGCGACAGGCGACGGGCGGAGTCACCGGACTGCGTGAAGACGCAGAGGAACTTCGCGTCGACGAACTCGGCGACCTCGAGCGCGGCGAGGGTGATCGCACCACCCTGCGTGCGGGGCTTGGTCGTGAGCGGCGCGATGCGCTCCAGGCCGTGCTCCTCAGTCGACTCGATGATGCGCGCCATGGTCTCGACCACGACGACCGGGTAGTCTCCCACGCTGGTCTCGCCCGAGAGCATCACAGCGTCGGCGCCGTCGAGCACGGCATTCGCGACGTCAGACGTCTCGGCGCGAGTCGGCACAGGGCTGTTGATCATCGACTCGAGCATCTGCGTCGCGACGATGACCGGCTTCGCCATGCGGCGGGCGATCTCGACGGCGCGCTTCTGCACGATCGGGACTGCCTCGAGCGGCAGCTCGACACCCAGGTCGCCGCGGGCCACCATGATCGAGTCGAACGCGTCGACGATCTCCTCGAGCGCGTCGACCGCCTGCGGCTTCTCGACCTTGGCGATGACGGGGACGCGGACGCCCTCCTCCGCCATGATCTCGTGGACGCGGATGACATCGGCGGCGTTGCGCACGAAGGACAGCGCGATCAGGTCGGCGCCGATGCGCAGACCCCAACGGAGATCCTCCTCGTCCTTCTCGCTCAGCGCGGGGACGTTCACGGCGACGCCGGGCAGGTTGATGCCCTTGTTGTTCGAGACCGCTCCGGCCACGATGACCTTGGTGGTGACCGTCACACCGTCGGTCTCGACGACCTCGACGCGGACCTTGCCGTCGTCGATGAGGAGGAAGTCACCGGGCTTGACGTCCTGCGGGAGCCCCTTGAACGTCGTTCCGGAGATCTCCTTGTTGCCGATGATGTCCTCGGTGGTGATCTTGAAGATGTCGCCCTTGGCGAGTTCGTAGGGTCCGCCTTCGAACTTGCCGAGACGGATCTTCGGACCCTGCAGGTCGACGAGGATCGCGACGGGGCGACCAGCGTCCTCAGCGGCACGGCGCACGTTGGCGTAGTTGTTCTCGTGCACGGAGTAGTCACCGTGGCTGAGGTTCAGTCGGGCGACGTCCACGCCCGCATCGATCAGTGCGCGCACCGTCTCATAGGTGGAGGTGGCGGGGCCCAGGGTGGCGACGATTTTCGCGCGTCTCAAAGATTGCTCCAGGGTAGAAGTGGGGGATGGTGAATCAGGCGACGGTGCCGGCCTCAGCCTACGCGGGCTGGAGTCCGATCGCGACATCGCTCGGACGCACCGGCTCCGGGAGCACGGTGGTGCCCATCAGGAACCGGTCGACGTTGGCCGCGGCTGCACGCCCCTCGGCGATGGCCCACACGATGAGCGACTGTCCACGGCCGGCGTCGCCGGCGACGAACACGCCCGGCACCGTCGACTCGTAGGAGGAGTCGCGCCGGAACGCACCCCGATCGGTCACCTGGGGAAGCGTCTCCTCGGTGTAGCCGTCCTGCTCCGGTCCGGTGAAGCCCATGGCGATCAGGATGAGATCGGCCGGGATCTCCCGCTCGGTGCCGCTCTTGGGCACGCGCCGACCGTCGACGAACTCCGTCTCCGCCACGCGCAGTGCACGGACCTCGCCGACGTCGTTGCCGAGGAACTCGACGGTGGAGGCGAGGAACACGCGCTCTCCGCCCTCTTCGTGAGCGGAGGAGACCTCGAACAGGGTCGGCATCATCGGCCACGGCTGGTGGTCGGGACGGGTGTCGCCCGGCTGCTTGCCGATCGCGAGGTTGGTGACGCTGAGAGCGCCCTGCCGGTGCGCGGTTCCGATGCAGTCCGCACCCGTGTCGCCACCGCCGATCACGATGACGTGCTTGCCCTCGGCGCTGATCTGATCCGTGACCTTGTCGCCCGCCACCGCGTGGTTCGACTCGACGAGGTACTCCATGGCGAAATGGACGCCGTCCAGGTCGCGGCCGGGTATCGCGAGGTCACGCGGAACCGTGGAGCCTGTGGCGATCACCACCGCGTCGTACCGGGCGCGCAGGTCCGGCCAGGAGATGTCCTTGCCGATCTCGACGCCGGCGCGGAAGCGGGTGCCCTCCTCCTGCATCTGGCGAAGGCGGGACTCGAGCTGCGTCTTCTCCATCTTGAAGTCGGGGATGCCGTAGCGCAGCAGTCCGCCGATGCGGTCGTCACGCTCGAAGACCGCGACGGTGTGCCCGGCACGGGTGAGCTGCTGGGCGGCGGCAAGCCCCGCAGGACCGGAACCGACCACCGCGACCGTCTTGCCCGTCAGCCGCTCCGGCGGCTCCGGCTCGACCCAGCCCTTCGAGAAGGCCTCGTCGATGATCGAGACCTCGATCTGCTTGATCGTCACAGCCGGCTGGTTGATACCGAGCACGCACGAGCTCTCGCACGGCGCAGGGCAGAGCCGCCCCGTGAACTCCGGGAAGTTGTTCGTCGCGTGCAGGCGCTCGATCGCCGCGCGACCCTCGCCTCGCCACGTCAAGTCGTTCCACTCCGGGATCAGGTTGCCGAGCGGGCACCCCTGATGGCAGAACGGCACGCCGCAGTCCATGCAGCGCCCTGCCTGACGGCGCAGGACCTGCTTGTCGCCGGGCTCATAGACCTCTTTCCAGTCCATGATGCGCACGGGAACGGGACGACGCGCGGGAAGCTCCCGCTCGGTCACCTTCAGAAAGCCTTTGGGATCAGCCACCGGTCACCTCCAGGATGCGGTTCCACACGATGTCGCCGTCGGGGTCGATCCCCTCGGCCAGCGCCTCCTCGCGCATGCTCCGCACGGCGGCGAAGTCACGAGGGAGCACCTTCACGAACTCTGCGGCTGCCGCCTCGAAGTTCTCGAGAAGACCCGCGGCCCGCGGCGACGCGGTGCGCTCGACGTGCGCGACCAGCAGGCTCCGCAGCACTTCGAGATCCGCGCGGTCGAGCGACTCGAGGAGCAACTCGCCGCTCCCGAGCGACTGCGCGTTCACCTTGCTGGTGTCGAGGGCGTGCACGTAGGCCACTCCCCCGGACATCCCCGCGCCGAAGTTCCGCCCGGTCGAGCCGAGGATCACCGCGAGCCCACCGGTCATGTACTCCAGAGCGTGGTCGCCCACGCCCTCGACCACGGCGGTCGCACCCGAGTTGCGGACGAGGAAACGCTCGCCGACGACGCCCGAGATGAACATCGTCCCCGAGGTCGCGCCGTAGCCGATCACGTTGCCGGCGATCACGTTCTCGTGCGGCGCGATCTTGGAGCCTCGCGGCGGTCGGATCGTGATGTCGCCGCCCGAGAGCCCCTTGCCGACGTAGTCGTTGGCATCGCCCTCGAGCCGCAGGACGATACCCGGCGGCAGGAACGCCCCGAGCGACTGACCGGCGGTGCCGTGCAGAGTCACATCGATGGTGCCCTGCGGCAGACCGGCTGCTCCGTGCCGTGACGTCACCTGATGACCGAGCATCGTCCCCACCGCACGTTCGGTGTTGGCGATGGGCAGCTCGACCACGACGGGCTCGCCGTTGAGCAGCGCGCCCTTCGCGATGTCGATCAGCTTCACGTCGAAGTGCTTCTCGAGCTCGTGGTCCTGGGTGCGTGCGCTGCGACGCGGTTCGCCTGCCGGGAACACCGGGCCTTCCAGCACCGGAGTGAGGTCCAGCCCCTCGGCCTTCCAGTGCTCGACCGCGGCGTTGACCTCGATGAGGTCGGCACGGCCGACGATCTCGTCGATCGAGCGGTAGCCGAGCTCGGCGAGGAGCTCGCGCACCTCTTCGGCGATGAACTCCATGAAGTTCACGACAAACTCGGGCTTGCCCGTGAACCGCTCGCGCAGAACCGGGTTCTGCGTGGCGACACCGACGGGGCACGTGTCCAGGTGGCAGACGCGCATCATGATGCAGCCGCTGACGACGAGCGGAGCGGTGGCGAAGCCGAACTCCTCCGCGCCGAGCAGCGCACCGATGATGACGTCGCGGCCGGTCTTGAGCTGGCCGTCGACCTGCACCACCACGCGATCCCGCATGCCGTTGAGCATGAGCGTCTGCTGCGTCTCCGCGAGGCCGAGCTCCCACGGTGTGCCCGCGTGCTTCAGCGAGTTCAACGGGCTCGCACCTGTTCCACCGTCGTGACCCGAGACCAGGATCACGTCGCTCAGCGCCTTCGCGACACCGGCCGACACCGCGCCGATGCCCGACTGGCTCACCAGCTTGGTGTGGATGCGGGCCTCGGGGTTCGCCCTCTTCAGGTCGAAGATCAGCTGCTTCAGGTCTTCGATCGAGTAGATGTCGTGATGCGGCGGCGGGGAGATCAGTCCCACACCGGCAGTGGCGTGACGGGTACGCGCGACCCAGGGGTACACCTTGGTCGGAGGCAGCTGGCCTCCCTCGCCGGGCTTGGCACCCTGGGCGAGCTTGATCTGGATGTCGTCCGCCTCGGTGAGGTACAGGCTCGTCACCCCGAATCGCCCCGACGCGACCTGCTTGATCGAGCTGCGACGCTCGGGGTCGACCAGGCGGTCCGGATCCTCGCCGCCCTCACCGGTGTTCGACTTCGCGCCGATGCTGTTCATCGCGACGGCGAGCGTCTCGTGCGCCTCCTTGGAGATGGAGCCGTAGCTCATCGCCCCCGTGGAGAAGCGCTTGACGATGGCGGAGACGGGCTCCACCTCGTCCAGCGGCACGGGCTTGCGAGTGCCGGTGCGCAGCGTGAACAGTCCGCGCAGGGTCTTCAGCTCGGCGGCCTGCTCATCGACGAGCTTCGTGTACTCGCGGAAGATGTCGTAACGTCGCGTCCGCGTCGAGTGCTGCAGCTTGAACACCGTCTCCGGATTGAAAAGGTGCGGAGAGCCGTCGCGGCGCCACTGGTACTCGCCGCCCGTCCAGAGCCTCTCGTGCGCACGTGCTGCCGCATCCTCCGGATAGGCGTAGTCGTGGCGCGCCTGGTTCTCGGCGAAGATCTCCTCGATGCCGATGCCGCCGAGCTTCGACTCGGTACGCGTGAAATACGCGTCGATGAACTCCTGGCTGAGGCCGACCGCCTCGAACACCTGAGCACCGGCATAGGACGACACGGTGGAGATGCCCATCTTCGACATGATCTTCAACACGCCCTTGCCGAGCGCGTAGATCAGGTTCTTGACGGCCTTCTCGGTCGTGATGCCCGTGATGTAGCCGGTGCGCACGAGGTGCTCTACCGTCTCCATCGCGAGGTACGGGTTGACGGCGGAGGCACCGTAGCCGATCAGGGTCGCGACATGATGCACTTCGCGGACGTCTCCGGCTTCGACGATGAGACCGACCTTCATGCGGTTCTCGCGCCGGATGAGGTGGTGGTGGATCGCCGAGACCATGAGCAGTGACGGGATCGGTGTCAGATCCTTGTTCGAGTCACGGTCCGACAGGATGATGAACTCGGCACCGTTCTCGATGGCCTCGTCCACCTCGGCGCACATCTCGGTGAGCCGGTCGGCGAGCGTCTGAGGGCCGGCGTCGAAGTGGTAGAGGCCGCGGATCGTCGCGCTCGATCGACCGGGCATGGCCTTGTCGATGTGGCGGATCTTCGCGAGCTCGTCGTTGTCGATCACCGGGAAGTCCAGAGACACCGTACGCGTGTGCTCTGGCCCCCAGGTGAGCAGGTTGCTCTCCGGCCCGAGGCCCAGCTTGAGGCTCGTGACGACCTCTTCGCGGATCGAGTCGAGCGGCGGGTTGGTCACCTGGGCGAACTGCTGGGTGAAGTAGTCGAACAGCAACCGCGGACGCTTGCTGAGCACGGCGATCGGCGTGTCAGAGCCCATCGCGCCGAGCGGCTCGACACCGGTCTGACCCATCGGCGTGAGGAGGATGCGGACCTCTTCCTCGGTGTAGCCGAAGGTCCGCTGACGACGGGTGATCGACGCCGGCGGGTGCACGATGTGCTCACGCTCAGGAAGCTCGGCAAGACGCACGGCGCCGGCGTCGAGCCACTCCTGCCACGGGTGCATCGTGGCGAGATCGTGCTTGAGCTCGCTGTCCTCGATGATCCGACGCTGCGACGTGTCGACCAGGAACATCTTGCCCGGCTGCAGGCGGCCGCGACGCTTGATGCGCTCCGGTTCGAACTGGAGAACGCCGGTCTCGGATCCGATGACGACCAGTCCGTCGGTCGTCTCCGTCCAGCGTCCAGGACGCAGACCGTTGCGGTCGAGCGTCGCGCCGACGAGGGTCCCGTCCGTGAAGATGAGAGCGGCCGGTCCGTCCCACGGCTCCATCTGGTTGGAGTGGTACTCGTAGAACGAGCGGAGCTCCGGAGAGATGTCGGCCTGCTTCTCGTACGCTTCCGGCACCATCATCATGATCGCGTGCGGCAGGCTGCGCCCGGTCAGCGTGAGCAGCTCGAGCACCTCGTCGAACGAGGCGGAGTCGCTGGCGCCGTCGGTGCAGATGGGAAGCAGCGGCGTGATGTCGCCGAGGAGCTCGGATTCCAGCTGCGATTGGCGGGCGCGCATCCAGTTGCGGTTGCCGCCGACGGTGTTGATCTCGCCGTTGTGGGCGAGCATGCGCAGCGGCTGCGCGAGCGGCCACGACGGGAAGGTGTTCGTGGAGTAGCGGGAGTGCACCACGGCGAGCTCCGAGGCGAAGCGCTCGTCCTGCAGGTCGGGATAGAACGGCTCGAGCTGCAGGGTGGTGACCATGCCCTTGTACCCGAGGGTGCGGGCGGAGAGCGAGACGAAGTAGGCACCGAGTTCGTGACCGGCGCGCTTGCGCAGACGGTAGGCGACGCGGTCGAGCGCGATGCCCGTGAGGGGCGCATCGGAGTGCGTCGCTCCGCCCGCGCTGACGAAGAGCTGCTCGAACGCGGGACGCGCCTCATCGGCGAGCTTGCCGAGGTTCTCGTTGGCCGTGGGCACCTCACGCCAGCCGAGGACGCGAAGCCCCTCGGAACGGGCGATCTTCTCGATGCCGGCCTTCTGCTGGCGGCGCTCGCTGGAATCGCGAGGCAGGAACGCCAGTCCTGCGGCGTACTCCCCCACCGGCGGCAGTTCGAACCCGACCACGGCGCGGAGGAACGCATCGGGCATCTGCGTCAGGATGCCGGCGCCGTCCCCGGTGCCCGCATCCGAGCCGATGGCTCCGCGGTGTTCCAGGTTGCGCAGGGCCTCGAGGGCCAACGCGATGATGTCATGCCCGGCTTCGCCGCGCAGGGTCGCGACCATGGCGAGGCCGCAGGCGTCCTTCTCGAACGCCGGGTTGTACATGCCCTGCTTCGGGGGGTATGCGCCGGAGGCGCCGTAAGGGGGCTGGAAGTACACCAGTTACCGTCCTCAGATCTTCGAGTGAAACCCGGGGACGACGTCGGCCCGCTCGTTCAGTGCAATGGTTCTCCCGCTACGAGGCGGCGTTATCGAGAGCCGTCCTCGCTCGTGGGAGCAGTGCTTGTGGCGGTGGCTCCTGCGGTGACTTCTTCGGCCGGAGGCTCGCTCACGTCTACGAAGTCAGAGGTATTGTCCTGCGATTGTACAACAGCGTCCGGGTCGGTCCGTTCGCGACCGGGCTGGTACGGCGACGGCTCCAGTCCGGGGTGACGACGCGTCTGCACGATGAGGATCGCGACACCGATGAGCACGCCGATGATGGCCGCGAGGACGTTGCTGCGCAGGCCCAGGATGATCTCGCTCGGATCGATGCGGATCGACTCCCAGAGGATGCGACCGGCGCTGTACCAGATCAGGTAGATCGCGAAGAGGCGACCCCACTGGAAGAAGAGCTTGCGACCGAGCCACAGCAGGACGATGACGCCGAGACCGTTCCAGATCACCTCGTACAGGAAGGTGGGGTGGAACAGCGTGCCCTCGGGAAGTCCAGGGGGGAAGGCCGAGTTGGTGGACGGGATCTCCAGACCCCAGGGCAGATCGGTGGGAAGCCCGAAGAGTTCGTTGTTGAACCAGTTGCCGAAGCGACCCATGGCCTGTGCCAGCAGCAGACCGGGTGCCAGCGCGTCGGCGAACGTCCAGAAGCGGATGCCTGTCCAGCGGCACCCGAGGTACGCGCCGATGGCACCGCCGATGAGCGCGCCGAAGATCGCGATGCCGCCCTCCCAGATGGCCCAGACGGAGCCTGGCTGGAACGGGTTCCAGGTGTTGATACCCTCGCCGAAGTAGTCGTTCGGGTGGGTGAGCACGTGGAAGATGCGCGCGCCGATGATCGCCAGCGGCACTGCGAGGATCGAGATGTCGATCACGACCCACGGCTCCGCTCCACGCTTGGTGAGGCGGTGGTTGGTCAGGAACGTCGCGGCGATGATGCCGGCGATGATGCACAGCGCGTAGAAGTGGATCCGGATCGGCCCGAGGTCGAAGTACGAGACCGTGGGGCTCGGGATGCTGGCGAGCACGTTCGTGAAGGTGCTGTGGAGCGCGAGTGACATGAGTGCGATTCTAGTTCTCGTGATCGGGGCGTGCCGACGAAGTGCCGGAGGCCAGGTTTCGGGTGACTTCTGCGAGGGCCGGTACTCCGCCGTCACGCAGAGCGCGGACGAGCGCTGTGCCGACGATGGCGCCGTCGGCGTACTCGGAGACTCCGGCGATCTGCTCGGCGGTGGAGATGCCGATTCCGACGCAGGCGCGGTGAGCTCCGTGCGCCCGCAGGCGCCCGACGAGGGTGCGGGCAGCGCGGTCGAGTTCGGCGCGCTCCCCCGTGATGCCCATCGTCGAGACCGTGTACACGAACCCCGTGGAGGACTTCACCACCAGGTCGAGTCGTTCATCGGAGGAGGTCGGCGCCGCCAGGAACACCCGGTCGAGGCCGGTCCGCTCGCTGGCTGCGATCCACTCCCCTGCCGCGTCCGGCGTGATGTCCGGCGTGATGAGCCCGGCACCGCCCGCGGCGAGCAGGTCATCCGCGTAGCGATCGATGCCGTACTGCAGAACAGGGTTCCAGTAGGTCATCACGAGCACGGGGACATCGGTGGCCGCCGTGATGGCGCGGATCGCCGTGAAGAGGTCGGCCATCCGGAAACCCGCAGCCAGAGCCTTGGTGGTCGCCTCCTGGATGATCGCGCCGTCCATCACCGGGTCGCTGTACGGCGGTCCCAGCTCGATGATGTCGACGCCGTTCTCGGCCAGGGCGATGGCTGCCTGGATGCTCGTCTCGAGATCGGGGAAGCCGACGGGCAGGTACCCGACGAAGGCGCTGCGGCCGGCGTCCTGCGCACGCTGGATGGCTTGTTCGACGCGGCTCACAGCTGCGGTTCCCCCTTCGCGATGCGTTCTTCCTCTTCGCTCTCCTGCTCGACGTCGTGGGCCAGAGCGGCCTCGTCGTAGAGCTGGAAGTAGCGGGCCGCGGTGTCCATGTCCTTGTCGCCGCGACCGGACAGGCAGACGGCGATCAAGCCGTCGGGACCGAGCTCGCGACCGATGCGCAGTGCCCCGGCGAGGGCGTGTGCCGATTCGATGGCGGGGATGATCCCCTCGGTCCGGCTGAGCAGACGCAACGCCTGCATCGCCTCGTCGTCGGTCGCCGGGATGTACTCGGCGCGACCGATGTCGGCGAGCCAGGAGTGCTCGGGGCCGACACCGGGGTAGTCGAGACCGGCCGAGATGGAGTGGGACTCGATCGTCTGGCCGTCGGCATCCTGGAGGACGTAGGTCTTCGCACCGTGGAGCACGCCAGGGCGGCCGCGCTCGATCGATGCCGCGTGCTTCTCGGTGTCGACGCCGTCGCCGGCGGCCTCGACCCCGTAGAGTCGGACACCCTCGTCGTCGAGGAACGCGTCGAACATGCCGATCGCATTGGAGCCACCGCCGACGCACGCCATGACCGCATCGGGAAGCCGTCCCACTTCGTCGAGCAACTGCGCGCGGGCCTCTTCGCCGATGATCTTCTGGAAGTCGCGGACCATCGCCGGGAACGGGTGCGGACCCGCCGCCGTGCCGAAGATGTAGTTGGTGGTCTCCACCGAAGCGACCCAGTCGCGATAGGCGTCGTTGATCGCGTCCTTGAGCGTGCGCGAGCCGGAGGTCACCGGGACCACCTCGGCGCCGAGGAGGCGCATGCGAGCCACGTTGAGCGCCTGCCGTTCGGTGTCGACCTCGCCCATGTAGATGGTGCAGTCCAGACCGAACAGCGCTGCCGCCGTCGCCGTCGCCACGCCGTGCTGTCCGGCACCGGTCTCCGCGATCACGCGGGTCTTGCCGAGGCGCTTGGTGAGCAGAGCCTGGCCGAGCACGTTGTTGATCTTGTGGGACCCGGTGTGGTTGAGGTCTTCGCGCTTGAGGAAGATGCGCGCACCGCCGGCATGTTCGGCGAATCTCGGGACCTCGGTGATCGCGGAGGGGCGCCCGGCATAGGAGCTGAGCAGATGCGCGAGCTCGTCGCGGAACGACGGGTCGACGATCGCGGCCTCGTAGGCCACCGTGAGCTCATCGATCGCCGCGATGAGCGACTCGGGCATGTACCGCCCGCCGAACTCGCCGAAGAAGGGGCCGTGCTGGTCGCGCAGGCTCATCATGCCTCCAGGAAACTCTTGAGGGTGGCGACGGGGTCGCCGGTCACGAGCGCCTCGCCGATCAGCACGACGTCGGCGCCCGCGGAACGGTAGTGCACGACGTCAGCCGGAGTGAGCACCGCCGACTCCGCGATCTTGACCGCCGTGTCGGGGATGCGCTCGACCAGGCGCCCGAACAGGTCACGATCGAGTTCGAGGGTCTTCAGGTCCCGCGCGTTGACGCCGATCAGGGGGGCGCCGAGGTCGACCGCGGCTTCGAGCTCGTCAGCGGAATGCGTCTCGACGAGCGGCGTCATGCCCAGCTCGCCGATGAAGCCGAAGAGATCACGCAGCACGTCGGGCTCGAGGCCGGCGACGATGAGCAGGACGAGATCGGCGCCGGCTGCACGCGCCTCGAGCACCTGGTAGCGGGACGCGATGAAGTCCTTGCGCAGCACGGGGAGCGAGACCCGCGCCGTGACCGCCTCGAGGTCGGCGAGGCTGCCACCGAAACGACGCTCCTCCGTGAGCACGCTGATCGCGGACGCACCGCCCGTCTCATACAGCGATGCCTGAAGAGCCGGGTCGGGGATGTCGGCGAGTGCGCCTCTCGAGGGACTCGCACGCTTGACCTCGGCGATGATCTTCACGCGATCCGCAGGCGCGAGGAACGAGAGTGCGTCCTTCGCTGCGGGACGGGCGAGAGCGTCTCGCTCGAGGGCGGCCAGCGGTCGCGACAGGGCGCGACGCTCGGCGTCTGCGACAGCGCCGGCCGTCAGGTCGGCGAGCACCATTAGTGCGCCTTCGGAGCGTACTTCGGACCCTTCACGCCGTAACCGGCCTTTGCCAGCGCCCAGCCGACGATCGCGCCGATCGGGACGAGGGCCACCGAGGCGATGACGAGGACGGGCTGCTCGAAGCAGAACGCGACCGTGGCGGCGGCGAAGCCGACCAGCATGATGACCACAGCGGTCCAAGCGGCAGGCGAGTGTCCGTGGCCGGGATCGGCGATCGGGTTGGTCATGTTCTCCTCCGGGGGACGACGTGCGGTTCGGATTCAGTCTATCGGGGTCAGCGTGTCGGATCGGTTCCCCGGGACAGCTCGTCCCAGGAATCGACGGCATCGACGGGCCCGTCGTGCGCGACATCGACGCGGTCGGTGCGGTATCGGCGTCCACCGGCCTTCCACCCGCGCCACGTCGTGAGGACCACGACCGAGGCCGCCAGCAGGATCGCCCAGCCCACGAGCGCGATGTACGGCCAGGCCGAAGGCACGATGCTCGCGACCACCTCATGGACCGCCATACCTCCCGCCAATCCGGTCACCTCGGTCACGGTGGCCCCGACGGCGTCGAAGGGTTCGGAGAGCAGCAGCTGGAGAGTCGACCAACCGAGGAACACGGCTGTCGCCGCCGCGAGCACGCCGAACACGAGGCGCACCGGCTTGCCCGCGATCGACAGCGCGGCGCCGAGAGCGAGCACAGCCAGGCTGAGCGGGGCGAGAAGCACCAGGGCGGACGCCCCGGGGACCAGGATCGCCTCGCCCGCGTCGGCGCGCTCCACGGTCAGCCAGGTCTGAGTCGACGAGATGATGCCGATCGCCCCGGCGAGAAGGAAGCCGGAGACGGACAGCGCGCGACCGCGTTTCGCGAGGCTCATGAGCGATCCGTTCCGGTGACGGCCTCGAGGTCGTTCGTGTCGAAGCAGGTGCGCGTGCCGGTGTGGCAGGCGGGGCCGGTCTGGGCCACGAGGAGCAGGATCGCATCGCCGTCGCAGTCCAGACGCGCCTCGTGCACGACCTGGATGTGTCCGGACGTGTCGCCCTTGCGCCAGTACTCCCGGCGGGACCGGGACCAGTAGGTCGCCCGTCCGGAGGTGAGGGTGCGTCGCAGCGCCTCGGCGTCGACCCAGGCGAGCATCAGCACCTCGCGCGTGTCCCACTGCTGCACGATGACCGGCGCGAGCCCGTCGGCGTTGAAGGCGACCTGCGCGATGCGCTCGTCGACGGATGTCGTCTGTGCTTCCGCGTCGCTCATCGGACGAGAACCCCCTCCGCGCGAAGCGCGTCCTTGACGTCGCCGACCGTGAGCGCGCCGGTGTGGAACACACTGGCCGCGAGCACGGCGTCGGCACCGGCTTTGATGGCGGGCGCGAAGTCCGATGCCTTTCCGGCACCGCCCGATGCGATGACGGGCACGGACGCCGCCTCCCGCATCAGGCGCACGAGCTCCAGGTCGAAGCCGTCTCTGGTGCCGTCCGCATCGATCGAGTTGACGAGAAGCTCGCCCGCTCCGCGCTCCGCCGCCTCCCGCGCCCAGTCGAGGGCGTCGAGAGTGGTCTGCGTGCGGCCGCCGTGCGTGGTGACGACGAAGCCCGAGTGGGTCGTGGGCGCGCGCTTCACGTCGAGCGAGAGCACGAGCACCTGCGCACCGAAGCGGTCGGCGATCTCGCCGATGAGCTCCGGGCGCGCGATGGCCGCCGAGTTCACGCCGACCTTGTCCGCGCCGACCGACAGCAGGCGCGCCACGTCGTCGACGCTGCGCACTCCCCCGCCGACGGTGAGCGGCACGAACACCTGCTCCGCCGTCCGCTGCACGACGTCATACGTCGTGGCGCGGGCGTCGACCGTCGCGGTGACATCGAGGAAGGTGATCTCGTCCGCACCCTGCGCCGCGTAGTGCCTGGCGAGCTCGACGGGGTCGCCCATGTCCCGCAGGTTCTCGAAGTTCACCCCTTTGACGACGCGCCCATCGGCGACGTCGAGACACGGGATGACACGGCTCGCGAGCGTCATCAGAGCCTCGCGTTGTGGATCGCGGTGACGAGGATGGCCCGTGCACCCAGCGCGTAGAGAGCGTCCATCACGGGGTTGACCCGGGAACGAGCCACCATGACGCGCACGGCCACCCACTCGGGGTCCCGCAGCGGCGAGACCGTCGGCGACTCCACGCCCCCGGCGATCTTCACGGCGTCGTCGAGGAGGGCGACCGGAAGGTCGTAATCGATCATGACGAAGCGTCGAGCGACCATCACACCGCGCAGGCGGCGAAGCAGCGTGTCCGCGCCCTCGGCGTCGACGGGTCCGGCGATGAGCACCGCCTCCGACTCCAGGATGACGGGGCCGAACACCTCGAGCCCGGCCTGACGCAGCGTCGTGCCGGTCTCGACGACATCGGCGACGGCGTCGGCGACACCGAGGCGGACCGCGGACTCCACGGCGCCGTCGAGGGGCACCAGGTCGACGGCGATGTCACGCTCGTCGAGGAACGCGTCGACGAGGCCGGGGTACGACGTCGCGATGCGGAGCCCGTCGAGCTCGCTCACATCGGTGTAGCGTCCGGTCGGCGCGGCGAAGCGGAAAGTCGAGCCGGCGAAGCCGAGAGCTTCGATCTCGCGCGCACCGGGCATGCGTGCATCGAGCAGCAGGTCACGACCGGTGATGCCGACATCGATCGCGCCGGAGCCGACATAGGTGGCGATGTCCTTGGGACGGAGGAAGAAGAACTCGACGTCGTTGTCGGCGTCGATGACGTGCAGGGTTTTGGGGTCTCGACGGCCGGCGTAGCCCGCCTCGGCGAGCATGTCGGCGGCGGTCTCGGAGAGCGAGCCCTTGTTGGGAACAGCGATGCGCAGCATGGATGGCTTTCAGTTCGAGGGGATCGGAACGGAGCGCATCACAGATGTCGATAGACGTCCTGCAGGCTGAGCCCCTTCGCGAGCATCATCACCTGGACGTGGTACAGCAGCTGGGAGATCTCCTCGGCGGCGGCCTCGTCGGACTCGTACTCCGACGCCATCCACACCTCGGCGGCCTCTTCCACGATCTTCTTGCCGATCGTGTGCACGCCGCCGTCGAGCTCGGCGACGGTGCCCGATCCGGCAGGGCGGGTCTCGGCCTTGACGCTGAGCTCGGCGAACAGCTCGTCGAAAGTCTTCACGCTTCCAGGCTAGCGGCTCGGGCGAGGTCTCTCAGCCGGGTGACGGCCGCCTCGATGTCGTCAGCCCCGTAGACGGCCGAGCCCGCGACGAATGTATCGGCGCCCGCGGAGGAGGCGATCTCGATCGTGCGGTCCGAGATGCCGCCGTCGACCTGGAGCCAGACACGGGAGCCGCGCCGACGGGCTTCTTCCGCGAGAGCGCGCAGCTTCGGCATCGTCTCCGGCATGAAGCTCTGCCCGCCGAAGCCGGGCTCCACGGTCATCACGAGGATCTGGTCGAACTCGTCGAGGACCTCGAAGAGCGATTCGACAGGTGTCGCCGGCTTCACCGCGACCCCGGCTCGAGAACCGATGTCACGAAGACGACGGGCGAGAGCGACGGGCTCATCGGCGGCCTCGAGGTGGAAAGTCACGCTCGCGGCGCCGATCTCGGCATACTCGGGCGCCCACCGCTCGGGGTCCGTGATCATCAGGTGCACGTCGAGCGGGATCGGGCTGGTGGCCTGGATGCGCTCCACCATCTGCGGCCCGAACGTCAGGTTGGGCACGAAGTGGTTGTCCATCACGTCGACGTGCGCGAAGTCGGCGGTCGCGATCTTGGCGAGATCCGCCTGCATGTTCACGAAGTCGGCGGCGAGGATACTCGGGTTTATGCGCGGGGCGCGAGGGAGTTCCACAGTCCTAGTCTTCCTTCCCGGATGAGGTGTCGTCGATCGATGAGCGCTGCAGGAGCGCGAGGAACATCGCATCCGTCCCGTGACGGTGCGGCCAGAGCTGTGCGCTGCCGGAACCGACCCTGCCGTCCTCCGCGAGATCGATCGGGGCCATGGCGACATCCGCGATGACGGCCCGCGCATCGAGCTCGCGCACATCTGCACGGTCGCGGAGCACCTCCTTCACCACGCCCGTGGTCTCCGCGAGATGAGGAGAGCACGTGACATACGCGACGATCCCGCCAGGGGCGAGGGCATCGAGCGCGGCAGAGAGCAGCTCGACCTGGAGCGGCACGAGCTCGGCGACGTCGGCCGGGGACTTCCGCCACCTCGCTTCAGGGCGCCGCCGCAGCGCCCCCAGACCCGTGCAGGGGGCATCGACGAGGATGCGGTCGAACTCCCCCGGCCGGGATGCGGCCAGAGTCCGCCCGTCCTGCTCGTGCACCTCGATCTCACCGGGGACGGCCCGCAATGCCTTGCGCACCAATCGGGCCCTCACCGGGACGACCTCGTTCGCCTCCAGAGTGACGTCATGCTCACGGGCGACAGCAGCGAGGAGCGCCGTCTTGCCACCTGGCCCCGCGCACAGGTCGAGCCAGCGCTCACCGGCGGTGATGGGCGCGGCGCCGGCCAAGGCCAGTGCCACGAGCTGGGATCCCTCGTCCTGCACGCGCACGGTCCCACTGGACGCCTCGACGGCATGCCGGGGGTCGCCGCCGGCCGAGGCGAAGGCCGTGGGCGCGTACGGCAGACGAGGCTCCCCCGGCTCGGCGAGCCCGGGGAGCGCGACGAGCGTGACATCGGGTGAGGCGTTGTCGGCCTCGAGAAGCGCCTCCAGCTCCTCGCCACGCCCCTCGGCGATCAGAGCACGACGCAGAGCGCGGATCACCCACACCGGGTGCGCGGAACGCAGGGCGAGTCGTTCGTCGTCGGAGCGTGCGCTGCTCTCGATGCGTTCCTGCCACTCGTCGCCTGATTCCCGGGCGATGCGACGGAGCACGGCGTTCGCGAAGCTCGATGCTCCACGCCCTGACTCCGTCGCGACCAGGTTCACCGACTCGTTCACCGCGGCGTGCGAAGCCACCCGCGTCGCCAGCAGCTGATGCACGGCGAGGCGCAGAGCGTCGAGGACGGCGGGATCGATGCTGTCGGGAGAACGATCCGCCGCCGCGGCGATGATCGCGTCGTAGGTGCCGAGCCGGCGCAGCGTGCCGTACGTCAGCTCGGTCGCGAGAGCAGCGTCCTGGGGGCTGAGTTGCGCTTCGGCGATCGCGGAGGGCAGCAGGAGGTTCGCATAGGCATCGGTCTCGGAGACCGCACGCAGCACGCCGTACGCGACTCGTCTCGCGGGCTGCACGGTGCGGGCGGGACCGCGCTGCCCCCCGCGATGCGCGTCTCCCGATCGCTGCGCGCCACGCGGACCGGCGTTCTTCGGTGCCGTCCTACGGTTCCGTCGTTCTTCGCTCATGAACCGGCCACCACTTCGTCGCCTCCACGCAGACCGCGCCACCAGTCGACAGCGTTCATCGCGCCCTTGCCTGCCGGCTGGACCCTGGTCACCGCGAGTGCACCGGTACCGGTGCCGATGTGGAGAGCCGTCTTGGTGCCGCGGAGCCGCCCCGGCGCGAGGGGCTCGGCATCCGGGGCCGGCGTGGCTTCGAGCACCTTGAGGGGTTGACCTGCGACCGTGGTGTGCGCACCCGGTTCCGGGGTCACACCGCGGAAATGAGCGAACACGGTGTCGAGCGGCCGACTCCAATCGAGCAATCCGTCCGCGAGCGTGAGCTTGGCCGCGAAGGTGGGCTCTCCCTGTTGCGGTATCGACGACGCCGTACCCTCGGCGATCGCGGAGACCACCTCGGCGAGGAGCTGCGCGCCGTCGGCGGCGAGGAGCTCGAGAGCCTCCCCTGCGGTGGCTGCAGCGGGGACATCGACCTCGCGCATGGCGAAGACATCGCCGGCGTCGAGTTCCGCGACCAGCTGGAAGACGCTCGCACCGAGCACCTGATCCCCCGCGATCAGCGCACGCTGGACAGGAGCGGCTCCGCGCCAGGCCGGCAGCAGCGAGAAGTGCAGATTGATCCACCCCGCGCGGGGCGCCGACAACAGAGGCTCGCGCACGAGCCCGCCGTACGCCACGATCACCCCGAGGTCCGCCTCGAGCGCAGAGATCTCCGCTGTCGCCGCGTCGTCCAGGCGCGCCGTCTTGATCACGGGAAGACCCAGTCCGACAGCCGATTGCGCCACCGGAGACGGGGTCAGGGTGCGACGACGCCCCAGCGGGGCGTCGGGACGTGTGACGACCGCAGCGATGTCGTGGGACTCCGCGAGTCGCTGGAGGCTGGGGACTGCGGCGGCCGGTGTGCCGGCGAAGACGAGGCGCATGAATGTTCTCCGGAAGGGTCAGAGCTCTGGTTCGAGGATATCGAGGCGGACGGAGAGGGTGCTCTTGGTGGCGCGCCCCTTTCGGCGACGACCGCTCACGGCTTCGGCGACGACCGCCGCGCGCAGGGCCGTCGCCACCCGCGCTCCGGCACCGTAGTCGAAGCGCACGAGCGCACGCACCCGTGGGGGCACGTCGTCGGTCTCGACCGGGACGGGCCCGAGCACCGCGTCCGAGGGCAGGGCGAGATCGCTGAGTGCGGCGAGGGCATCGGCGACGGCGGGGACCGATCCCTGCACGAGCGCCACGCGCGTCGTCGGAGGCATGTGCAGAGGTGCTCTGCTCTCCAGCTCCGATCGGGCATGGCCGGCCTGGTTCCAGGTGGCAAGCGCCTTCGCAGCCGCCCCGTTGACGCCCACGAGATGCACGGGCGCGCCGGGAGCCGCCAGCGCGGCCGCGTTCGACCACCACCGCAGACAGGACTCGGCGACCCGCAGGTCGGGGGCCTGGAGCATCCTCGGCCCGTCGAGCAGCACGACGGCACGGTATCCCCCATCGGCGATCGGCTCGGCACCACGGGTCGCGACGACGAGTGCGGGCTTCGCCGGAACCCGCTCCACCGGATGAGCGCCGTCCGCGACGATCACCCGCACACCGGGGAACGCGCGCCCCAGCTCGTCGGCCGTGCGCTCGCTGCCGGACGAAGCCAGGCGAAGCTTCGTCGACGAGCAGGCAGGACACGTCCAGGCACTGGCACCGCGTCCGCACCATCCGCACACCGGCACGGCACCGCGATGCTTCGCACCGAGTGGACCGCCGCAGTGGGCGCACCGGGCGGGCGCTCGACAGTCCGCGCACACCAGTGAGGGAGAGAATCCGGGGCGCGACACCTGCACGAGCACCGGGCCTTCCGCCGCCGCGGTGCGTGCGGCGAGGAACGCGGACGACGGCATCCGCTGAGCCGTCGGCTGCTCCATCTCCTGGGGCGTGCTGAGGACGACTCGCGGCAGCACTCGACGTGCTGCTCTGACGTCCTGCAGCCAGCCGAGGGCGACCAGCCGTTCGACATCCGTCGTGCGCGTGTGGCCGGCGAAGAGCAGCGCCGACCCCTCCAGCTCTTGACGCAGCAGTGCCGCGTCCCGTGCATTCACATACGGGGCCAGCGGTTCCCCGAGAAGCGGGTCGCCGTCGTCCCAGATCGCGACCAGGCCTGCGACGACGGGTGAGTACACGGCCGAGCGGTTGCCCACCACGATGCACGGGGCGTCTTCGAGCGTGCGGAGGAAGCCACGATAACGGTCGGGGTTGGTCTGCCGGGAGTCGTGACGGACCACTGCGGCGGCGGGGACGAGCGCCTCCAGAGCCGCGAGGAGTCGATCGAGATCGCGACTGTCCGGGACGACGATGATCGATGATCGCCCCGCGGCGAGCATCCGCGCTGCCGATGCCGCAAGCAGACGGGCCCAGCCCTGCACGCCGTCGACGAGCTGGGGAATCGCCTCGACCGCGGCGCGACCACCGGAGTCGAGGACGGCGCCGAGCCCCTCGTACAGATCGACCGTGCTCTCCGCCACGGCCAGAGCATCGGCATCGGGGACCTCGGCGGGCGTATCGGCCGTCCACGCCTTCTCGACACGCACCTGACGTTTGGGGATCACCAGGCGCAACACGTCGGAGGCCGAGCCCGCTGCCCGGTCGGCGACGCGACGAGCGAGGGCGTGCAGACGCGTGGGAAGCACGGGCACCGGAGACACGACGCTCTCGACCTCCGAGAGCGCCCGGTCGGCATCGTCCTCCGCGTCGATGTCGACGACGTAGCCGTCGATCACGCGTCCGGCGGTGCGCAGGGGCACGCGAACGCGAACTCCCAGGGGCACATCCCCCAGCTCAGGGGGAAGGGCGTAGTCGAAGAGCCGATCGAGTTGCGGAAGAGGGGAATCGAGGAGCACGCGCGCGATGCGCCGGCTCTCCGCAGGCATCAGGACCGCGGTCCCATCAGAGACCGGCGGCGCGGCGCAGCTCTTCGACGCGGTCGGTGCGCTCCCAGGTGAAGTCCGGGAGCTCACGGCCGAAGTGCCCGTAGGCCGCGGTCTGCGCGTAGATCGGGCGCAGCAGTTCGAGCTGCTCGATGATCGCCTGCGGGCGGAGATCGAACACCTCGTTGATCGCGCGGGTGATGATCTCGTCCGACACCTTGCCCGTGCCGAACGATTCCACGTACAGACCGACCGGGCGTGCGACGCCGATGGCGTAGGCCACCTGCACCTCGAGGCGGTCGGCCAGCCCCGCGGCGACGGCGTTCTTGGCGACCCACCGCGTTGCGTACGCGCCGGACCGGTCGACCTTCGACGGGTCCTTGCCGCTGAAGGCACCTCCCCCGTGACGCGAGGCTCCGCCGTAGGTGTCGATGATGATCTTGCGCCCGGTCAGACCCGCGTCCCCCTTGGGGCCGCCCGTGACGAAGGGCCCGGCGGGGTTGATGTACAGGGTGACGTCGTCGAGGTCGAGGCCTGTGGTCGCGAGCACGGGATCGATCACGTGTTCCCGGACCTGGGCCTTGACGTCATCCTGCGAGATGTCGGGGTGGTGCTGGGTCGAGACGACGACCGCATCGACGGTCTTCGGCGTGAAGCCGTCGTAGCCGAGCGTGACCTGTGTCTTGCCGTCGGGGCGCAGGAACGGCAGCTGGCCGTTGCGACGCACCTCGGTGAGCCGCTCGGCGAGGCGGTGTGCCGTCCAGGCGGCCATCGGCATCAGCTGCGGCGTCTCGTTCGTGGCGAAGCCGAACATGATGCCCTGGTCGCCGGCACCGAGCCCGTCCAGCGGATCGATCGAAGACCCGTCGCGGTGCTCCTGGGCGCTGTCGACGCCGTGGGCGATGTCGGTCGACTGTTCGCCCACCGAGACGCTGACACCGCAGGAGGAGCCGTCGAAGCCGGTGTCGCTGGAGGTGTAGCCGATGCCGTTCACGACCTGGCGGACGATCGTGGGGATGTCGACGTAGGCCTCGGTGCGGATCTCGCCGGCCACGTGGACGAGACCGGTCGTGACGAGCGTCTCGACAGCGACGCGGGAGCCCTTGTCCTTCGCGATGAGCCCGTCGAGGATGCTGTCGGAGATCTGATCGCAGATCTTGTCCGGATGTCCCTCGGTGACGGACTCGGACGTGAACAGACGCAGGGCGCTCATCGATACTCCAGAACGGGACGGACAGAGAGAGGGTGTTGCACCCATTCTGGACCGCGCCTCCGACAGAACGGAGGCGCGGCCTGGAATATCACTCTGCGTGACGAAGGCGCAGCTTGTCCTCGTTGATCTCGTGCAGCGCGATCGTGAGCGGCTTGTCCTCGACGGACGAGTCCACGAGCGGGCCGACGTTGTCGAAGAGGTTTCCCTCGTGCAGGTCGGAGTAGTAGTCGTTGATCTGACGCGCGCGCTTCGCGGCGTAGATGACGAGCTCGTACTTCGAGTCGACGCGGTCGAGCAGGTTGTCGATGGGGGGATCGATGATGCCGTTGTTGTGTCCGGCCATGGTGAGACCTCCTGATCAGGCGACGGGATCGTCGCGAAGACGGTGCGAAAGGCGCGCGAAGACGCTCAGCGCGCAGAGCTTGTAGACAATTCTACGACCTCGCGGGCCGCAGTGGCGACGTCCTCGTTCACGATGAGGTGGTCGAACTCGTTCTGAGCGGCGAGTTCGACCTTCGCGGTACGCAGCCTCCTGGCCCTTTCCTCGGCGTCTTCCGTGCCCCTGCCGACCAGTCGATGCACCAGTTCGTCCCAGCTCGGAGGCAGCAGGAAGATCAGCGTCGCTGCCGGTTCGGCGGCACGCACCTGGCGCGCGCCCTGCAGGTCGATCTCGAGCAGTACCGTCTTGCCTTCGGCGAGAGCGGCGTCGATCGGCGCCCGCGGCGTGCCGTACCGCGAGCGGTTGTGCACCACGGCGTACTCGAGCAGCTCCCCGTCGGCGATCAACCGGTCGAACTCGTCGTCGTCCACGAAGTAGTAGTGCACCCCGTCGATCTCGCCGGGACGCGGGGGCCGGGTCGTGGCCGAGACCGAGAGGTGGATCTCCGGGTTGTGCTCGCGGATGTGCGCGGCGACCGTGCCCTTTCCCACGGCGGTGGGACCGGCGAGAACCAAGAGCCGACTGCGTGCGCCGCGGGGAGCCGCGGGCGGGAACCGGGAGTCCAGCCAGGCCTCCAGCACCCGACGCTGCCGAGCACCGAGCCCTCCGAGACGCTTGACCGGCGAGATGTGCAGCTCTTCCAGCACGCGGTCGCGCTTGCCCGCACCGATCGCGGGGAGCGCCAGCAGGAAGTCGGTGATGCGCATCGATCCCTCAACCGAGTCGGCGTCCGCCGTCGCGCGGTGCAGTACCGTCTGCGGCGTCACCACGCGCATCGTGAGGTCGCGTTTCACCGACGCTCTCGCGCGTCGACGCTCCACGGCACGGCGTGCGGCGGCCGCCCTGTCGACCTCGGGAACCGTACGCTGCGCGTCAGGCACGCGCCACCTCCAAGTACTCGGCCGCGCGAGCGGTGATCGTGGCAACCAGATGATCGGGTCCGGCGCCGAGGATGCTGCGGCTCTCGCTCGCGATCACCGCACCCGACATGGGCCCGAAGCGCACCCGGAGGTCGGCAGGCGTTGCGCCCTGCGCGCCGAAGCCGGGAGCGAGGATGGGAGCCACGGGTCCGAACGGGTGGATTCCCGCGAGGTCCCAATCCACGGTCGCACCGATCACGAAGCCGAAGCTGCCCCACTCCCCCGCGTCTGCCAGCGCGGCGTTGCGGGCGGAGACCTCGCCGATCACCGATCCGGAGACGGTCTCACCTGTCGAGGTGACTGCGCGCTGCAGCCCCTCGGCCTCGGGGTTGCTGGTCGCGGCGAGGACGAAGACTCCCTTGCCGTGCTCCTCGGCGAGGGCGAACGCCCCGTCGAGGGCGCCCACGCCAAGGAAGGGGCTGACGGTGAGCGCGTCGGCTTCCAAGGGCGAGCCGGGTGTGAGCCATGCGCGCGCGTAGTCGCCCATGGTCGAGCCGATGTCCCCGCGCTTGGCATCGGCGATCACGAGCAGATCGGCCGCCCGTGCGGCCGCGAGCACGTCTTCCATCGCGGCGACGCCCCGCGAGCCGAAGCGCTCGAAGAACGACACCTGGGGCTTCACGAGAGCCACTCGCCCCGCGGCCGCCTCGACCGTGCGCAGACCGAAGTCCCGCACACCGCGCGCGTCGTCGGGGAGCCCCCACGCGGCGAGCAGGGCCGCGTGGGGGTCGATTCCGACGCAGAGAGGGCCGTGCGCGCGCAGCGCTGCCCGTACGCGTTCGCCGAAGCGTCGGCTCACAGTGCCGCCTTCCGGTCCAGCGCGTACTCCTGGAGGCTCTTCACCTGGAAGCCCTCATGGGCGGCGTCCATTCCGCTCACCGCTGCGCCGAGCACGGCGATCGTGGTGAACAGCGCCTTGTCGGCGGCGACGGCCGCAGCGCGGATCTCGTAGCCGTCGGCGCGAGCGGCGCCACCCGACGGAGTGTTCACGACGATGTCGATCTCCCCGTCGTTGATGAGGTCGACGATGTTCCGGGCGCCCGACTCCTGCGTCTCGCTGTACTTCTCGACGACCGTCACGGCGATGCCGTTGCGCGAGAGGATCTCCGCGGTGCCCTCGGTCGCGACGATCGTGAAGCCGAGCTGCTGCAGGCGGTGCGCGGGAAGGATGACCGCACGCTTGTCCGAGTCGGCCACCGAGATGAACACGGTGCCGGACGTCGGCATGCCCCCGTAGGCGGCAGCCTGGCTCTTGGCGAACGCCGTCGGGAAGTCACGGTCGATGCCCATGACCTCGCCGGTGGAGCGCATCTCCGGTCCGAGCACGGAATCGACCGTCTTGCCGTCGGCGGTGCGGAACCGCTTGAAGGGCAGCACAGCCTCCTTGACCGAGACCGGAGCGTCCAGCGGGACACGCGAGCCGTCCTGCTCCGGCAGCATGCCCTCGGCGCGCAGCTCGGCGACGGTGGAACCGGTCATGATGCGGCTCGCGGCCTTCGCCATCGGGATGCCCAGCGCCTTGGAGACGAACGGCACCGTGCGGCTGGCGCGCGGGTTCGCCTCGATCACGTAGAGCACGCCGGCGCTGATGGCGAACTGCACGTTGAGCAGTCCGCGCACGCCCACGCCCTTCGCGATGGCGAGGGTGGCCTCGCGCACGCGGTCGACGTCCGTGCGACCCAGCGAGACGGGAGGCAGCGTGCAGCTGGAGTCGCCGGAATGGATACCGGCCTCCTCCAGGTGCTCCATGACGCCGCCGATGTACAGCTCGGTGCCGTCGTAGAGGGCGTCCACGTCCAGCTCGATCGCATCGTCGAGGAATCGGTCCACCAGCAGCGGCTTGCCCTCCTCGATGACGACCTCGCCTGCGGTGCGCACGAAGTAGTCGCGCAGCGACGCCGTGTCGTAGACGATCTCCATGCCGCGCCCGCCGAGCACGAAGCTCGGACGCACGAGCACCGGGTAACCGATCTCCTCGGCGATGCTCACCGCTCCGTCGACGTCGATCGCCGTGCCGTTGCGGGGTGCGACGAGACCCGCCTCGTCGAGCAGACGGGAGAACAGCTCGCGCTCCTCGGCGAGGTCGATCGCCTCCGGACTCGTGCCGAGGACCGTGTAGCCGGCCGCTTCGATGCCCTTCGCGAGTCCCAGCGGCGTCTGGCCGCCCAGCTGGCACACGACGCCGAGGATGGTGCCGCTCGCCGCCTCCGCGTCGAGCACCTCGAGCACGTCCTCGAGCGTCAGCGGCTCGAAGTACAGGCGATCGGAGGTGTCGTAGTCGGTCGAGACCGTCTCCGGGTTGCAGTTGACCATGATGGTCTCGAACCCGGCATCGGAGAGCGCGAACGACGCGTGCACGCACGAGTAGTCGAACTCGACGCCCTGACCGATGCGGTTCGGCCCAGAGCCGATGATGACCACCTTGGTGCGCTCGGACGGAGCGACCTCGGTCTCGAAGTCGTAGCTCGAGTAGTGGTAGGGCGTGAGAGCGGGGAACTCGCCGGCGCACGTGTCGACGGTCTTGTACACCGGACGGATGCCGAGGCCATGGCGGACGCCGCGGACCTCGGTCTCGGACGTGCCGCGGAGCTCGGCGAGCTGCGCGTCGGAGAAACCGTGCTCCTTGGCGTAACGGAGAGTCGCGGCGTCCAGCTCGGGAGCCGTCCGCACGATCTCCGCGACCTCGTTGATCAGCACGATCTGGTCGAGGAACCACGGGTCCATGGCCGTCGACTCGAAGGCCTGCTCGACCGTCGCGCCCTTGCGCAGCGCCTGCTGCAGCGTGACGATCCGGCCGTCGGTCGGCGTCTTGGCGACCTCCAGGAGCTCTTCCACCGAACGGGTCTCCTCGCCCCAGTGGAAGCTGGAGCCGCGCTTCTCGAGCGAGCGCAGCGCCTTCTGCAGCGCGGTGGCGTAGTTGCGGCCGATGGCCATGGCCTCGCCGACCGACTTCATGGTCGTGGTGAGCGTGGCGTCCGCCGCAGGGAACTTCTCGAACGCGAAGCGAGGCACCTTGACGACGACGTAGTCGAGCGTCGGCTCGAAGCTCGCCGGCGTGACCCCGGTGATGTCGTTCGGGATCTCGTCGAGGCGGTAGCCGAGGGCGAGCTTCGCGGCGAGCTTCGCGATCGGGAAGCCGGTGGCCTTCGAGGCGAGGGCGCTCGAGCGCGAGACGCGCGGGTTCATCTCGATCACGATGATGCGCCCGTTCGCCGGGTCGACCGCGAACTGGATGTTGCAACCGCCGGTGTCGACGCCGACGGCGCGGATGATGTCGATGCCGATGTCGCGCATCTTCTGGTACTCGCGGTCGGTGAGGGTCAGCGCCGGGGCCACCGTGATCGAGTCACCCGTGTGCACGCCGACCGGGTCGACGTTCTCGATCGAGCAGACGACGACCGTGTTGTCGGCCGTGTCGCGCATGAGCTCGAGCTCGTACTCCTTCCAGCCGAGGATCGACTCCTCCAGGAGCACCTCGGTCGTCGGGGAGTCACGCAGACCGGCGCCTCCGATACGACGCAGGTCCTCCTCGTCGTAGGCGAAGCCGGAACCGAGGCCGCCCATCGTGAAGGACGGGCGCACCACGAGCGGGTAGCCGAGCTTCTCGGCACCGGCGAGGAGGTCGTCCATGGTGTGGGCGATGACGCTCTTCGCGACGTCGGCGCCCGCTTCGAGCACGAGCTCCTTGAAGACCTGGCGGTCCTCGCCCTTCTTGATCGCATCGACCTTGGCGCCGATGAGCTCGACGCCGTACTTCGCGAGGATGCCGCGCTCGTCGAGCGCCATGGCCGCGTTCAGAGCGGTCTGCCCACCGAGTGTCGGGAGGATGGCATCCGGCTTCTCCTTGGCGATGATCGTCTCGATGACCTCAGGGGTGATCGGTTCGATGTACGTCGCATCGGCGAAGTCGGGATCGGTCATGATCGTGGCCGGGTTGGAGTTGACCAGGATGACCCTGACACCCTCCTCGCGCAGCACGCGGCACGCCTGGGTGCCGGAGTAGTCGAACTCGCAGGCCTGACCGATGACGATCGGGCCGGAGCCGATGACGAGGACGGAGTTGATGTCGTCGCGCTTGGGCATTACTTGGAGTCCTTCTGGCTGGCGATGACCAGGTCGCGGAACCTGTCGAAGAGGTAGTTGGCATCGTGGGGGCCCGCAGCCGCCTCGGGGTGGTACTGCACCGAGAAGGCCGGGATGTCGAGGGCGCGGAGTCCCTCCACGACGTTGTCGTTGAGGCCGACATGGCTGACTTCCACCTTGCCGTAGCCGTGGGGGCTGTCGAACGTGCCCTCGATCGGCGCCTCGACGGCGAAGCCGTGGTTGTGGGCGGTGATCTCGACCTTGCCCGTCTGCTTGTCGAGCACCGGCTGGTTGATGCCACGGTGTCCGAACGGCAGCTTGTAGGTGCCGAGGCCGAGAGCCCGACCGAGCAGCTGGTTGCCGAAGCAGATGCCGAAGAACGGGAGTCCTTCGTCGAGCACCGAGCGCAGCAGCTCGACGTGGTCACCCGATGCCGCGGGGTCGCCGGGCCCGTTCGAGTAGAAGACGGCGACGGGATCGACGGCGCGGATCTCGTCGATCGTCACGTTCTGCGGAAGCACGTGCACCTCGAACCCGCGAGCGGCCAGGTTGTCGATCGTCGCCTGCTTGACGCCGAGGTCGAGCACGGCGAGGTTGCCGATCCGCTCCCCCAGTGCCGTGGTCACGGTGGCGACGTCGACCGAGACCTCCGCCGACAGGTTGCGGCCGGCCATCTCGGGAGCCTCTCGGACGATGCGCACCTGCTCCTCCGGGTCGAGCGCGGCATCCGGACCGGAGAAGATGCCACCGCGCATGGAACCCGCCGAGCGGATGTGTCGGGTGACCGATCGGGTGTCGATACCGCTGATGCCCACGATGCCGTCCTCCACGAGAACGTCATCGAGCGAGGCGTTCGCACGCCAGTTCGACACCACCCTCGAGGGGTCGCGGACGATGTAGCCGGCGACCCAGATGCGACGCGATTCCGCGTCTTCGTCGTTCATGCCGGTGTTGCCGATGTGCGGTGCCGTCTGCAGCACGATCTGCCCCGCGTAGGACGGGTCGGTGATCGTCTCCTGGTAGCCGGACATGCCGGTCGAGAAGACCACCTCGCCCAGAGTGCGCCCACGGGCGCCGTAGGCGCGGCCGATGTGGCGGGTGCCGTCTTCCAGGACGAGGACGGCAGGGTCGGGGAGCCGGGCCGCTGAGGCCTGCTCGGGGGTGGTGGAGAGTGTCATGACGTTGCTCCTGTGTCGGGGGCGGCGGGG
>NZ_LSJW01000094.1:0-5308 GCF_001557335.1 Microbacterium sp. CCH5-D1 | reverse complement strand
CCCCTCGGTGCCGAGGTTCGCCGTCGGGTCGTAGCCGGATCCCTTCACCACGACCTTGTCGCCCGCCTTGAGAGCGGCGCCTGCGGCCGGCGTGGTGCCGTCGGCGAGGAAGACCTCGATCGCCGCAGACTTCGGCGAGGTGCCCGGATCGGTACCCGGATCGGTGCCGGGGTCCGTACCGGGGTCGGTGCCAGGATCGGCGCCGGGGTCGGTGCCAGGATCGGTGCCAGGATCGGTGCCAGGATCGGTGCCAGGGTCCGTACCGGGATCGGTCGGCACGGGACCGAACACGGCGTCCCACTGTCCGGACGAGATGACGACATCGCCGCGACCGTAGATGGTGGCGTCGCTGGGGTTCGAGTGCTTCTGCCACACGAGCACCTCGTAGGACTTCGTCCGATCCAGCGATCCGGCCGGTGCATCGAGCGTGAACGAGCTCGCGCCGGCGGCGACGGTCGGCATCACGAACGCGGCATACCCGCCCCCGCCGCTGAGTCCCGACTCCGTGCCCTTCATGATCAGCGCGGCGTACGTGCCTTCGACCTCGGGCAGGCCGGCGGCCTGCACTTGCACGCTCACGCCGGAGGTGGTTGCCGACGCGACCGTCGCGGTGACCGCAGCGCCGGCGGCATGCGCTGGCGGGACGATCACCGCGCCGGCGGCGACGAGGAGAAGGGAGACGAAAGCGGCGAGCAGCACGCGTATGCGGGTGCTCACCGAGGGTGCGGGGGCTGTGGTGTTCACGGTTCTCCACGGCTCCGGGCGCACCGAGAAGCAGGCGCGCCGGCGGTGCCGCAATGCAGTCGGGCGAGGAAGGAGTTTTGGTTAGGCTTAGCTAAGCAAGCCGCCGGTCCCGAGCGTAGAGGTGCGGATCATCGCGCGTCAAGTTTTAGGATAGCCTTGCCTAATGCGTCGAGTTCCCGCCCTCCTCTTCGTCGCCGTTCTCGCCCTCGGGCTCACCGCCTGCGCAGAACCGGAGGCCACCGCGGCACCGGCCTCCGTCGCCGATGACGACTGCCCGCAGGCATCCGTCCCGCTCGCCTCGCTCGACCTCATCGACGACGTGCGCACGCACGAAGGCCCCTCGACCGCCTGCCTGTCGAGTCACGCGATCGAGCCCGTCGACAACGACAGCGCTCCGAAGCTGCCTGTGACCGTGACCGACAGCGAGGGCCACGAGGTCGAGATCAGCGACGTCGACCGCATCCTCCCGATCGACATCTCGGGCACGATCGCATCGACCGTGTTCGCGCTCGGCCTCGGCGATCAGGTCGTCGGTCGCGACGCCTCCACCGTCTTCGCCGGTACCGAAGACCTTCCCGTCGTGACGAAGACCGGTCACACGCTCAATGCCGAGGCGATCCTCGAGCTGGCCCCGACCGTGGTCCTCACCGACACCACGATCGGCCCGAAGGAGGTGCGTCAGCAGTTGCGCGACGCGGGAATCGCGGTCGTCGTGATCTCCAGCGACCGGCGACTCGACACCACCGACGAGCTGGTGACCGAGATCGCCGCCGCTCTCGGTGTGCCGAGCCGCGGTGAAGCACTCATCCAGCGGCTGGATGCATCGGTCGACGAGACGCTCGCGGAGATCGCCGAGGTCGTTCCCGCCGACGAAGCCGAACGCGCACGGATGCTGTTCCTGTACGTGCGCGGCAGCGCGAACGTCTACTACATCTTCGGCGAGGACTCCGGAGCCGATTCGCTGATCGACGCCGTCGGCGGTGTCGACGTGGCGGCCGAGATCGGCTGGGAGGGTATGAAGCCGATGACCGCGGAAGCCCTGGTCGCCGCACAGCCCGACGTCCTCGTGATGATGACCGACGGTCTGGAGTCGGTCGGCGGCATCGACGGACTGATCGAGCGGATCCCCGCCGTGGCAGAGACCCCCGCCGGAGCGAATCGCCGCGTGATCGACATGGCGGACAGCGAGATCCTCAGCTTCGGTCCACGTACCGCCGACGTGATCGGGGCCCTGGCTCGCGCCCTCTACGCCCCCGAGCCCGCGACGTGACCGGCGAGGTCGTCACCCCGACCCCTTCGAGACACCGGGGTCTGCGCTTCGCGCTGGTGGCGGTCGGCCTGACCGTCGCGCTCGCCGTCACCTGCATCGTGTCGATCACGAGCGGACAGTATGACCTCTCCCCCGCATCGCTGATCGGAGTGCTGCTGCGCGGTGTCGGCATCGACACCGCGTGGGCGCCGACGGCTTCCACCGACTACGGCGTGATCTTCAATCTGCGGATGCCGCGCATCGTGCTCGGGCTGCTCGTCGGCGCCGCCCTCGCCGTCTCGGGTGTGCTCATGCAGGCGATCTTCGGCAACCCCCTCGCGGACGCCGGTGTCGTGGGGGTCTCCTCGGGCGCAGCGCTCGGCGCGGCAGCGAGCATCACCTTCGGACTCGCGACGTTCGGCATGTGGACCACGCCGGCGTTCGCGTTCCTCGGGGGGCTGGTCGCAGTGTTCTCGGTGTACTTCATCAGTCGGTCCGGTGGTCGCACCGAGGTCGTGACCCTGCTGCTGACGGGCATCGCGATCAACGCGATCGCGGGCGCCGGCATGGCGTTCTTCACGTTCCTCGGCACCACGTCGACGCGCGAGCAGATCGTGTTCTGGCAGCTGGGATCGCTGAACGGCGCGTTGTGGTCGAACATCCAGCTCGTCGCACCCCTCGTGCTGATCGGCGTCGTCATCGCGTTGATCGTGGCACCGAGCCTCGACCTCTTCGCCCTCGGCGAGCGCACCGCCAGGCACCTCGGCGTCAATGTCGAGCTGCTGCGGATCGTCGTCATCGTGACCGTCGCGCTGCTGGTGTGCGCGGCGGTCGCGTTCGCGGGGATCATCGGCTTCGCCGGGCTCGTGGTCCCGCACCTGATGCGCATGCTGATCGGGCCGGCCCACCTGCCGCTCGTGATCGCCTCGGCTCTCGGTGGCGCACTGCTCATCGCCGTCGCCGACCTCGTCGCGCGTACGGCCGTACCGCTCGCCGATCTGCCCATCGGCATGATCACCTCGCTCGTGGGCGGGCCCTTCTTCCTGTGGCTGCTCGTGCGCACCCGCCGTCGCTCGGGAGGATGGGCATGAACGTGCGGCTGCGCGGATCGGGGCTCACGGTTCGCGTGGGCGAAGGACGGACGATCCTCGACGACGCCTCCATCGAGATCCACCGCGGAGAGATCCACGCCCTGGTCGGGCCGAACGGGGCCGGCAAGTCCACCCTGTTCGGAGTGCTCGCCGGAGACGTGCCGGCTCACGCAGGGACGGTCGAGCTCGACGGGCGGTCGATCGACCGGATCAAGCCGCGCACGCTCGCCCAGCAGCGCGCTGTCCTCCTGCAGGAGAACACCGTCACGTTTCCCTTCAGCGCCGAACAGGTCGTGCGCATGGGGCGTACTCCGTGGGCACGCACACCCGCGGCCGACGAGGACGACGAGCTGGTGTCCGCAGCGATGACACAGACCGAGGTGACGGCGCTCGGATCGCGGGCCGTGCCCTCACTGTCCGGCGGCGAGCGCGCAAGGGTCGCCCTCGCCCGCGTGATCGCCCAGGCCACCGGCGTCCTGCTGCTCGACGAACCGACCGCTGCTCTCGACCTCAAGCACCACGAAGACGTCATGCGGTTGATCCGGGGACTCGCTGACACGGGGATCGCGGTGGCGATCGTGCTGCACGACCTCAACGCCGCACTCGCGCACGCCGACCGCGTCACCTTGCTCACGGGCGGTCGTGTCGCGGCGACAGGCACAGCGAGCGAGGTGCTCACTGCCGAGCGGATCGAGCAAGTGTACGGCCAGGCGGTCGACGTGTTCCCCCACCCCACGACCGGTGTGCCGCTCGTGGTCGCTCGGCGCTGAACCCTGCGGGGCTAGGACTCTTCGCGAAGCGAGCGGATCATGCTTCGGAGGATCTTCCGTGCTCCCGTCTGCTCCTCCTGCGTCATACCGGACAGCATCCGGACCTCGACGGAGCGGACGGCCGCGGTCGCCGTCGCGAGACTTTCACGGCCGCGCTCGGTGAGGCGGGCGGGGAGGGTCTTTCCGACAGGCGCTTCCGACGGCCTGGTGACGAACCCCTCGCGTTCGAGCGCCTGGAGCAGGACGTTCATCGACTGCCTCGTCACGAATGCGCCCCGTGCGAGATCGGAGTTCGACAGGCCGGGCCGCTGGGAGAGCAGTTCGAGACAGGAGTAGTGGGTGATGGTCATGCCGAGCGGACGCAGCACCTCTTCCATCGCGGTGCGGAGAGCGCTCGATGCCTCCTTCAGCAGGTAGCCCAACGACGTGTCGAGGTCGATGCCTGCGCGGTCTTGACTCATGTCAGTATTCTGACATACACTCGCCTATGTCAGAAAACTGACACAAAGCGAAGGATTCTCCCATGCCCGTCACCGGCCCCGACTTCATCTCCCTGCAGGCGCGCGACCTCGCCGCCTCCCAGGCGTTCTACGAGCGCTACCTCGGCCTCGTCCGCTCTCCCGCAGGCCCTCCCCACGCCGTCGTCTTCGAGACCGCACCGATCGCGTTCGCCCTCCGGGACATCGCACCGGGCACCGACCTGACCGGCGTAGCCCAGCCCGGCATCGGCGCCGCCATCTGGCTGCACGCCACCGATGTCCAGGCCATCCACGATGCACTCCTCGCCGACGGACACACCATCGTCGCGGAACCGATCGACGGCCCGTTCGGTCGGACCTTCACGTTCGCCGACCCCGACGGGTACCGGATCACCCTCCACGACCGCGCCTGACTCCCCGCCGCGTGCCTGCCCGCCGCTACGCTGGAGGATCGCCCACCGGAGGATCGATACGCCATGCCGTCTGCATCCGAACTGCTCGACATCGCCCTCTCCGCCGCCGCTGCCGGCGCCGCAGTCCTCGCCGAGGCGGCAGACGAGCGCGATGCATCGCCCGACGCACTCGGCCTTCGCACGAAGGGCGCGTCCGGCGACGTGGTGACCGAGATCGACCTGCGCGCCGAACGCGCGATTCGCGCTGTGATCGCCGAACACCGCCCCGACGACGAGGTGTCGGGTGAGGAGTACGCGACCACCGGCACCGGCTCCGCGCTGCGCTGGTCGATCGACCCGCTCGACGGCACCTCGAACTTCGTGCGCGGACTGCCGCACTACGGATCGTCCGTCGCGGTGCAGGACGTGAGCTCCGGCACCTGGCTCGCCGGCGTGGTGCACGCCCCCGAGCTCGAGCACGTCTACTCCGCCGGAGCGGGACTGGGGGCGTACCGCGAGTCCCGCGGCACGCGGCGAAGGCTTCACGGGCCGGCAGCAGACGCGACCCCTGTGCTGCTCGCAG
>NZ_LSJW01000093.1:0-1567 GCF_001557335.1 Microbacterium sp. CCH5-D1 | reverse complement strand
CATGTGTCCGGCGTCCCGCCGATCAGCCTTGATGTCGACGACGCCGGACACATGTACCTCGCCACTCCGTCCGCGCGGATCGTGCTCGCCGCCGACGGTACGGAGCTGAGCAGGGAGGCGCAGGTCGCCGATCGTCCGCTCGTCGCGGTCGCACCGGACGGCACAGCCCTGTGGTGGGGCGGACGACCGCAACCGAGCGACGCGCAGGGCGTGATCGTCGGCGGCTCATCCGACGCGCGAGCGGCGATCGAGCGTCGGATGAGGTGCACCGACATCCCGAGCGACGGCACGCTCCGCTCCGGTGACGCCCTCCGTCTGGGCAACGCCTCCGGAGAGCATCCGCTGCCGTTCCTCTGTGGCGCGAATGCCGCCGTCTGGGCGGGCGACTCCTGGGTGGTCGCAACCGGCGGCGAAGGCGATGGAGTACTCGTCCGGCTCAGGCCCCCTCTGGACACGCGCCTCTAGACACGCGCCTCTGGACACGGTGTCGTCGACACCCTAGGCTCGACGACGCACCGGGAGGATCCCGGGAAGTCCGAGCGGAAGGAGCCGAAGACATGAACACCGTCTTTGTCGCGCTCTCCGCCGACCACCTTCCCCTCGAGGCCACCCGCTCCTGATCCTGGTGTGGCCTCCTGCTCCCGGAGCCACATCGTGTCTGATCTCTTCGCTTCCTCGGAAGCCGCGTCCTTCGACGCACCATCCTCTTCTTTCGACGCCTCTTCCTTCGACGCCCTCGAGACCGAACTAACCTTCGCCGACGTCGTTCCCGGCGAGGGGCAGCGCTGGACCACGTGGCCGGCGGTCACCCCTTCCGAGCGAGGTCCTGAACCCCGGCCCGCATGGATCGTGACCTCGGCCGGGGCGCTCGACACGGAGCGAGGCATCCTCAAGACCGGCAAGGAAGCCGACGTGTTCCTGCTCGAACGCGCGGTGCCTGGCGACCCGACGCAGCACAGCCTGCTCGCCGCCAAGCGATACCGCAGCGCCGAGCACAGCAGCTTCCACCGCTCGTCGATCTACACGGAGGGCCGCAGCACCCGGAACACCCGCGATACGCGCGCGCTCGCACGGAAGTCGGTCCACGGCCGGGAGGTGGCCGCAGCGCAGTGGTCGTTCGCCGAGTTCGAGGCGCTCTGCCGGATGTGGGAGCTCGGCGCACCCGTGCCGTACCCGGTGCAGGTGAACGGAACCGAGGTACTGATGGAGTTCCTCGGCACCTCCGACGGCACGGCCGCGCCCCGCCTCGCCCAGGTGCGCAGCGATCGCGCCGAGCTGCAGGGCTTCTACGCGCAGACGGTCGACCTGATGCGGACCTTCGCCGCAGCCGGCTTCGCGCACGGCGACCTGTCGCCCTACAACCTGCTGGTGCACGAGGGCCGGGTGCGCGTGATCGACCTGCCGCAGATCGTCGACATCATCGCCAACCCACAGGGGCTCGACCTGCTGCACCGCGACTGCAGGAACATCTGCGAGTGGTTCACCCGGCGACGCGTCGACTGCGACCCCGAGGAGCTGTTCGCCGAGCTGCTCGCCGCCTCCTACACCTGACACGCCCCGCCCGCCC
>NZ_LSJW01000092.1:0-16196 GCF_001557335.1 Microbacterium sp. CCH5-D1 | reverse complement strand
GTCGTAGGCGGCGCGGCTCTCGACGGTGCCGACCAGCTCCCACGCGCGCTGCACCTGGATGAAGACCGCGGCGTCGCCGCCGGTGTCCGGATGCGTCTGGCGCAACCTCAGACGATAGGCACGGCGCAACTCGACGTCATCGACGGTGGGGTCGACTTCGAGGATCTCGTAGGCCGAAGCCGAGAGCGGACTGTCGAACATCGCTCTCCCTCCGCGGCCGCGGCATCCAGGATATCCGCCGCTCCTTGTGGGTTGGCCGATCCGACAAGCCTCAGACGGGCACGTCGACGATGCGCTCCACCCCGAGGACCGGGGTGATCGAGCCGGCGGATGCCGCGGCCAGGTCATCGGCCAGGCGGGGGAGCTCTTCTTCGGGCGCCCACAGTTCGAGCGTGGCCATCGCCGCGTATGCGGGGTCGCCGAGCGTCGCGCCGTGATGCGTCGCCCATTCGCGCAGCAGATTGTCGTAGCGCCCCGCCTCGGCGTGCGGCACCTCGAGCGTGACCTGTCGGAGGGCCGCTCGCCGCACGAGCGAGGCCAGATCGAGCGCCTCGGACACGGCGGAGGAGTAGGCACGCACCAGGCCGCCCGCGCCGAGTTTCACGCCGCCGAAGTAGCGGGTCACCACTGCGACCACATCGGTCAGGTCGCGCCGCCGCAGCACTTCGAGCATCGGGATGCCCGCGGTCCCCGACGGCTCACCGTCATCAGAGGACCGCGCCTGATCGCCGAGCAGTCCGGTCACCATCGCGGTGCAGTTGTGGTTGGCGTCCCACGCCCGCTTGCGGATGCCGGCGATCACGGTCTCGGCCTGCTCGACAGAAGCCACGGGCTCGATGCGGGTCAGGAAGCGCGACTTGCGGATGACGATCTCGTGCTCGACAGCGGTCGCGATGGTCGCGGGGTAGCTGCGGGCCGAGGTCACCCGCTTCACGATACCGAGGCCGCACGTCGGTCAACGGTCGACGAACGCCATCTGCTGCGGGTTGTAGCGGTCGCCACTCACCCCGATGCGCGTCGCGAGGGTCGAGAGGTCGGCGACCTCGTCGGCCGAGAGCGCGACGGCCGTGCTCCCGGCGTTCTCCGCGATACGCGCGGTGCGCCTTGTGCCGGGGATCGGCACGATCCACGGCTGCTGGGCGAGCAGCCAGGCCAGCGCGATCTGCCCGGGGGTGGCCTCCTTCGCCGCGGCCAGCTCGGCCACGTGCGCCACGAGCGCCTGGTTCGCCGCCCGGTTCTCGGCCGTGAACCGCGGGATCGTGGCGCGGATGTCCCCGGCGGCGAAGTCGGCCGCGGTGTCGACGGTGCCGGTCAGGAATCCCTTGCCGAGCGGGCTGAAGGGTACGAAACCGATGCCCAGTTCGGCGAGCACCGGCAGGATCTCGGCCTCGGGGTCACGGGTCCACAGCGAGTATTCGCTCTGCAGTGCGGTCACGGGGTGCACGGCGTGGGCGCGGCGGATGGTGTCCGCCGACGCCTCGGAGAGCCCGAAGTGGCGCACCTTGCCTTCCGCGATCAGCTCGCCGACGGTCCCGGCCACGTCCTCGATCGGCACCTCGGGGTCGACGCGGTGCTGGTAGAACAGATCGATCACATCGGTGCGCAGACTCCGCAGCGAGGCCTCGGCCACCCGCCGTATCTGCTCGGGACGGCTGTTCAATCCGACACTCTTGCCGGACTCGATGTCCCACCCGAACTTGGTCGCGAGCACGACGCGATCCCGCAGGGGTTCGAGCGCCTCGCCCACCAGCTCTTCGTTCACGTACGGGCCGTACACCTCGGCCGTATCGAAGAAGTCGACGCCGTGATCGAGTGCCGACCGCAGCACGGCGATCATGTCGTCGCGGCTGCCCGGGTTGGGTCCGTAGCTCTGCGACATGCCCATGCAGCCGAGGCCGACCGCCGAGACCTGCAGGCCCTGTCCGAGAGTACGCGTGTGCATGGGGTGGTCCTTTCCTCGTGGGCGCAGACGGATCGGCGGCGCTGGACCCGACGTTACGCGCGGGCACGATCGCGAGGGAGTCCCTGACAGAACCCCGCTGACCGGAACCCCCTTCCAGGTGTGGGCGGATCCATCGAACGGTGGAGAGGGGTGTCAGCCCCCTGTCCGATCCCCGCGACGGAGGCGGCGGCTGGACTGGATGCATGCTCCGCACCCTCCGTTCCCTTCCCCTGTGGCTCACCTCGCGGCGCGGCGGGTGGATCTCCCTGCTCGTCGCGCTCGTCGCGTTCACCGCTCTGCTCGGCGCGCTGGGTCGGGCATCGCTCCCCGCGGGAAACGATGTGGCTCCGCCGGACTCCGAATCCGCGCGGGCGGCCGTGCTCGCCGCGGGCTTCGAAGATGCGGACGAGGGCACCGTGCTCCTGGTCGCGACCAGAGACGACGGTGCGCAGCTCGGCGATGCCGACCTCGACGCCCTCTCCGATCTCGCGGCGGACGTCCGAGCCGAGACCGGGCGCGAGCCGCACGGACCGATCGTCAGCGACGACGGAGAGGCCGCGGCGATCCAGGCGACGCTGACCCTGGAAGACGACGATGCCGCCGCGGACGCCGTGCGCGATCTGCGCGGCACCGTGACGCAGCATCCGATCGACGGGGTGAGCGTAGAGGTCACCGGCGGACCGGCGTTCGGTGTGGACGTCGCCTCGGCGTTCGACGGAGCCGACTTCACGCTGTTGATGGTGACCCTCGGGATCGTGGCGCTGCTGCTCATCGTCACGTACCGCTCGCCTGTGCTGTGGATGGTCCCCCTGGTGGTGGTCGCGCTCGCCGATCAGCTGGCGAACAAGGCGACGGCGGCGGTCGGGGCGGGTCTCGGACTGCAGTTCGACTCCGGCATCGTGAGTGTTCTCGTCTTCGGCGCCGGCACGAACTACGCCCTCCTGCTGATCTCGCGCTATCGCGAGGAGCTCGCGCGCGAGACCGACCACCGCCGTGCCCTCGTGGGCGCATGGCGGGCCACTGCACCGGCGATCGTCGCCTCGAACGTGACCGTGGTCCTCGCTCTGTCGACCCTGACCCTTGCGGTGATCCCCGGTACACGCGGGCTCGGTATCGCGTCGGCCGTGGGACTCCTGATCGCGCTCGCCGCCGTGCTGCTGGTGCTGCCACCCGCGCTCGCCGTATGCGGGCGGCGCCTCTTCTGGCCGTTCGCGCCGCGGGTGGGCGACGCCGCCGTGACGGGTCGTGTGTGGGGTGCGGTGGCGCAGCGCGTCTCCCTGCGCCCGTGGGTGCCCCTGGTCGGTGCGCTCGCGTTGCTCGGCGTCTTCGCGGGTGGTCTCGCGGGGGCCTCGGTCGGGCTCACGCAAGTCGAGAAGTTCCGTGTCGCTTCCGAGTCGGCGGCGGGTCTCACAGCGCTCGGCGAGCACTTCCCCGCGGGAGAGGCCCAGCCGATGATCGTGATCGGCGATGTGGCGGACACCGATGCGCTGACCGCGGCGATCGGCGATGTGCCCGGGGTGCTCCGGGTGTCGACGACGGGGGAGAGCACCGACGGCGCGCTCGTCCGGCTGCTCGTCGTGGGACAACCCGCGCCGGGAACGCCCGAGAGCCTCGACCTGGTCGGGGCAGTGCGAGAGGCCGCGCACGCCGTGCCCGGTGACGCCGTGGTCGGTGGCCCGGTGGCGGCCGACCTCGACGCCCGCGAGGGCAACCAGCACGACCTGCTCCTGATCGTTCCTCTCGTGCTCGCGGTCAGTCTGCTCGTGCTCATCGTGCTCCTGCGCTCCCTGGTGGCACCCGTGTTGCTGCTCGCGGTGAACATCCTCAGCGCGGTCGCCGCGATCGGTGCGGGCACCTGGCTGAGCCGAATCTTGTTCGGATGGGAGGCGCTGGACCTGCAGGTGCCGCTGCTCTCGTTCCTGTTCCTCGTGGCGCTGGGGATCGACTACACGATCTTCCTCGTCCACAGGACTCGCGTGGAGGCACGGACCGTCGGCACCCGTCAGGGGATGGTGCGCGCACTCACGGCGACGGGTGGCGTCATCACCAGTGCGGGCGTCGTGCTCGCCGCGGTGTTCGCCGCGCTCGGATTGCTGCCCCTGGTCACGCTCGGGCAGATCGGGCTCATCGTCGGCATCGGAGTGCTGGTCGACACCTTCGTGGTGCGCACACTGGTGGTTCCGGCGATCTTCGCGATCGTCGGCGAGCGGATGTGGTGGCCGGGAACTGCAGGGCGGAGAAGATCCCGCGCGGATCGAGGCGGAGAACGGCCGGACGGGGGAGAATACGAGCATGCCGCCGTCGCCAGCACCCGAGATGCGAGCTGAGTCGTCGCGGCCGGAGTCGTCGCGGCCGGAGCGCGCGGCAGGCTTCCGCGCTCCGCGCACGTGGGCGAGCCTGGTGGGGTCCATCCGGATCGGCCAGGCCGTCATCACCGTGGTGCTGCTCGTGGTCGGAGCCTGGCGCGCTGCGGCCGACGGCGTCCCGCTGCCGTGGGTGCTCGCCCTCTCGCTCGTCTTCCTCGGCTGGTACGGAGGAGGGTTGCTGCTCAGCGAGCGCACCTCCGACCGCCGTCTGGCGACGTGGTGGCTGCTCGGACTCACACTCATCTGGCTCGGCGCGGTCGTGGTGTCGCCGGAGTTCGTCTGGCTCGCGTTCCCCCTGTGGTTGCTCGCCGGGTTCGTGATGCGCCTGCGCTGGGCGCTGCTGCTCAGCGCGGCCGTCCTCGTCGTCGTGGTGACCGCTCCGCTGCTGCACACCGGCACCACGACCTATGCGAACGTGATCGGGCCTCTCGTCGGCGGAGTCTTCGCTCTGGGGATCTCCCGCGGATACCTCGAGCTCGTCCGCGATGGACGGGAGCGACGCCGACTGATCGCCTCGCTCGTGGCCACCCAGGAGGAGATGGCCGCGCTGCAGGACGAGCTGGCTCGCACCCAGCGCGAGTCGGGGGCGAGCGAGGAGCGCACCAGGGTGTCGCGCGACATCCACGACACCGTGGCGCAGAGCCTGTCGTCCATCGGGATGCTCACGCGGTCCGCCCTGGAGGCGGACGACCCGGCGCAGCGTACCCGTGCCCTCGAACAGATCGGTGCGCTCGCTGCGGAGGGGATGGCCGATGCGCGGCGCATCGTGAACGCCCTGATGCCGGCCGAGCTCGAATCCACCGCGCTCGGCGACGCCCTGGCCCGCATGCTCGAGCGCCTCGCCGAGGAGACCGGGATCGAGGCGACGCTGCACGCCGACGACGACCTGCCGTCGCTCGGCATCGACGCCGAGGTCGCCCTGTTGCGCACGGCGCAGTCGGCCCTCGCGAACGTCCGCTCCCACGCATCCGCGACCAGGGTCGTCGTCACCCTCGCGGACGCAGGCGACGCGGTGCGGCTCGACATCGTCGATGACGGGATCGGTTTCGACGCGCTGCAGTGGGACCGGCAGCGGGACGCGCAGCGTGGCGTCGGCAGCACGGGTGGTGGCTACGGTTTGCGTTCGATGCGCGCGCGCCTGCGGGAACTCGGCGGAGGGCTCGACGTGGAGAGCGCCCCGGGAGACGGCACCGCGCTCTCGGCGCACATCCCCCTCGGCGGCGCCGCTCAGGGGCGACGGAACGGAGGGGAGGGATGACCGCGGTGCGCGTGCTGCTCGTCGACGACCACCCCATCGTGCGGGCCGGCGTGCGCTCGCTGTTCGACCATCGCGATGACGTCGAGGTGGTGGGGGAAGCGGCATCCGGTGAGGAGGCCGTGGCCCTTGCGCGGCACCTGCATCCGGACGTCGTGCTGTGCGACCTGCGGCTCGGGGAGGGCATGGACGGCGTGCAGACGACCGCCGCCCTCCGCGCGCAGGAACCGGCGCCCGCGGTGCTGATCCTGACGACATTCGACCGCGATGCCGAGATCCTGGGAGCCATCGAGGCGGGAGCCGCGGGCTACCTCCTCAAGGATGTGGCGCCGGACGACATCGCGCGCGCGCTCCGCCAGGCGGCGTCGGGGGCGCTCGTGCTCACCCCCGAGCTCAGCGAAAGGGTGGTGCGGGTGATGCGTGCGCCGCGGGTGCGCCTGACCGACCGGGAGCTCGAGGTGCTGCGTCTGCTCGACACGGGGGCGTCCAACCGCGAGATCGCGAAGACCCTGTTCGTCACGGAGGCCACCGTGAAGACCCACCTCGTGCACGTGTTCGAGAAGCTCGGTGCCGACAGTCGCGCACGTGCCATCGCCATCGCGCACGACACCGGTCTGCTCTGAACCGTCTGTCTGCTCTGAGCCATCTGTCTGCTCTGAACGGCTGGGTCCTCTGAGCGGCTGGGTCTTTCGAACGGCTGCGCCCTCGACGGGCCCGTTCTCAACCGTTCGATGGATCCCCGGAACGGTCACCCCGGCGAGGCTGGGATCAGACCGAAAGAGTTCACCAAGATCAACGACTTCCCCGAGGGCGAGTCGACGCAGCTCGGCCTGGTGCACACGCACCTGCTCGTGCTCGGCTTCGTCGTCCTGCTGATCGTCCTGCTCCTCGAGAAAGCGTTCACGCTGTCCGAGAGCCGCCTGTTCGGCTGGTTCTTCTGGCTGTACAACGCGGGCCTCGTGCTCACGACGGCCATGATGATCTGGCACGGCAGCCTCACGGTGCTCGGCCAGGAGTCGAGCGGCATGATCGCCGGCATCGCAGGCCTCGGCCACATCCTCCTCAGCGCCGGCATGATCTTGCTGTTCCTCGCCCTCCGCAAGCGCCTGTTCGTCCCGAAGCCGGCCGTCGCCTGATTCGAAACGGGGAACCGTCAGTCCGCCTCCACCGAATCGTCGCGCAGGTGGGCGATGTGTGCCGCATGCCGCGCCAGGTGGTTCGGTGAGCGGCGCACGAACAGCCACGCCACGAACAGCACCACGAACCAGATCGGTGTCACGAGCAGCGCGGTCAACGTATCGGGCTGGGTCGTGAGCGCCCACAGGATGAACACGAAGAACGCCAGCACGACGTAGACCATGGACACGCCGCCGGGCAGCCGGAACGTCGATGCGGCGACCTTGTCCTTGCGCGTGCGCCGGTACACGAGGTAGCTGCACAGGAAGATCGTCCACACGAACATGAAGCACAGCGCCGAGACCGTGGTCACCATGTCGAAGGCCGTGCCGATGTCCTTGCCCGCATACAGCAGCACCACACCGGAGAGCAGCAGGATGCACGACAGGAACAGCGCGTTCTGCGGCACGCGGCGGCGGGAGAGGCGGGCGAACATGCGCGGGGCGTCGCCGTCCTGTGCGAGTCCGAACACCATGCGCGAGGTCGAGTAGATGCCGGAGTTGGCGCTCGACATGGCCGAGGTCAGCACCACGAGGTTCACGACGGTCGCGGCGATGCCCAGACCCGCGAGGGCGAACATCGCGATGAAGGGGCTCTCGCCTGCCACGTACTCGGTCCACGGGGTGACCGCCATCAGCACGATGAGCGCGCCCACGTAGAACAGCAGCACGCGGATCGGGATCGCGTTGATCGCCTTGGGGAGGTTGCGCTTCGGGTCCTTGGTCTCGGCCGCGGCGGTTCCCACGAGCTCGATGCCGACGAAGGCGAAAACGGCGATCTGGAACCCGGCGACGAAGCCCATGAATCCGTGCGGGAACATGCCGCCCTTGTCCCACAGGTTCGAGAAGCTCGCGGTGCCGGCGTCGTGCTGGAACCCGGTGAAGATCATCACGAGTCCGGTGACGATGAGCGCGACGATCGCGACGATCTTGATCAGCGCGAACCAGAACTCCATCTCGCCGAACGCGGCGACGGTGGGCAGGTTCAGGGCGAGCAGGATCACGATCACGAGGATGCCGGGGATCCACAGCGGGATTCCGGGGATGAGTGCGTCCGTGTAACCGGCGATCGCGATCACGTCGGCGACTCCGGTGACCACCCAGCAGAACCAGTAGGTCCAGCCGGTGAAGAACCCCGCCCACGGGCCGAGCAGATCGCTCGCGAAGTCGCTGAACGACTTGTACTTCAGGTTCGACAGCAGCAGTTCGCCCATCGCCCGCATGACGAAGAAGAGCATGAAGCCGATGATCATGTAGACGAAGATCACGGATGGGCCCGCGACCGAGATGGTCTTGCCGCTGCCCATGAACAGTCCGGTGCCGATGGCGCCGCCGATCGCGAGCAGTTGGATGTGGCGGTTGCTCAGTGCGCGCCGCAGGTGCTGTTCCTCTCCGTCCGCGGCGACATCGCGCTCGCGTCCGGTTTCCCCCGTGTACTGCTCGGTCACTTTCTTCCTCCGGTCGTCGTCGACTGCGTCGATCCGAAGGTACCCGTCGACCGCGCGATGCTCGGAATCGAGATCCGGTATTCCGTCGCGCCGAATCGATTCGATAGGCTTGTCGCACCCCCGATCAACCCCCCAGTTCTGCGAGCCGCTCCTTCATGGCCACCTCTCTCACCACGGGCCGCCCGTGGCGCGTCATCCTTGCCTTCTCCATCCCCCTTCTGCTCGGGAACGTGGTGCAGCAGCTGTACCAGTTCGCCGATGCCATCGTCGTCGGTCGGCACCTCGGCGTCACCTCCCTCGCGGCGGTCGGCGCGACCGGCAGCCTGCTGTTCCTGCTGCTCGGGTTCGCCTGGGGACTGACGAGCGGTTTCGCGATCCCGATCGCCCAGGCCTTCGGCGCGAGGGATGACGCGGCCGTGCGCCGTTCGGTCGCGACCGGTGTTCTGCTGAGCGTCATCACGAGTGTGATCCTGACGATCGGAGCGCCCCTCCTCGCCGGTCCGATCCTCGCGCTGCTGCAGACGCCGCCCGAGTTGATGGCCGAGGCCACGATCTTCACCCAGATCAGCTTCCTCGGCGCGAGCGCGACGATGTTCTTCAACTACCTCTCCGCGATCATCCGTGCGATCGGAGATTCCAAGACCCCGCTGGTGTTCCTCACCGTGTCGTGCGCCCTGAACGTCGGGCTCGTCGTCCTGATGGTCGGGCCGCTGGAGTGGGGTGTGGGCGGAGCCGCGCTCGCGACCGTGGTCGCCCAGGCGGTCTCGGTCGCCCTGTGCCTCGAGTTCGTGCGTCGTCGGCTGCCCATGCTCCACCTGCGCCGTGCGGACTGGCGGATCACCAGCGGTGACGTCGCTGAGCACCTGCGCCTCGGTCTGCCCATGGGATTCCAGGCGTCGATCATCGCGATCGGCACGCTGACCGTACAGGTCGCGCTCAACACCCTGGGGGCGGATGCGGTCGCGGCCTACACGACCGGATCCCGCGTCGACAGTCTCGCGGTGGCCCTGCTGTCATCGCTCGGACTCGCTGTCTCGATGTACGCCGCGCAGAACCACGGGGGTCGGCGTCCCGACCGCATCCGTCGCGGTGTGGTCGAGGCGACCTGGATGGCCGTCGTCGCCGGCTTGGTGCTCGGTGGACTGCTCATCGCCTTCGGTGCGCCGATGGTCCGTCTGTTCATCGGCGAGGGGTCGGACGACGTCGTCGACGAGGCGCATCGGATGCTCATCATCAACGGATGCGGGTACTGGGCGCTGGGCATGCTGTTCGTCCTGCGGGGAGCCCTGCAGGGACTCGGTCACACGCTCGTCCCCACGGTCACCGGCGTGATCGAGCTCGTGATGCGCGTGGGAGCGGCCATCGTGCTGGGCGCGTGGATCGGATTCGACGGAGTCGCCCTCAGCAACCCGCTCGCCTGGCTCGGCGCTATCGTCCTGCTCGTCCCCGCGTACGTCCGCGCGCACCGCGCCCTCGGTCGGCTGCCCATCGACCCGGCGGAGGCCACCGAGACCTCGGCCATCGCGATCGTCGGGCCGACCGACGGGTCGATGGTCGTGGACGCCGTGGTCACCCAGCCCGTCCGCGTCCTCCGCGCGCGCCGCCTGCGCTGGCCGCGCCGTCGCTGACGATCTCGTCGCTTTGTCCGCAGTGCACGGATATCCCTCTCCAGGATGATGCGGATCGCACTTGAGACGGATGCCCTCCCCGGGAGACACTTCTAATGTCGAATGAGTGGAGTAACCACTGACGGGGGGTCGTCATGACGACATTGAGAGTGGCCAGCGATCTGGCTGCGGTGATGGTGCCGATCGGTTACGTGGGTGCGGCGCTCGCCGCCATCTTCGCGATCGTCGCGGCGGTCGCCATCGTCCGGGGAGCCGGTGGGCTCGCCGGGGGCGCGGTGGGACTGTGGATCGTGGGAGCGCTGATGAGCTTCGCGGCGTCGTTCGCGCGCGACTGGACGCCGCTGATCCTGGCGGGCGGATCGCTCGTGGCGATGCTGATCGTCGGGAGCATCGTGCGTGCCATCGTCGACGCGGGCGGTGTCGGGCGCACCGACCGCACGGTCGAGGAGGCACTGCCGACCGCGATCCCGGCCTCGAAGGCTCCCCCCGCTCCGACGTCGAAGCCGGTGCTCACCAAGACCGGACCGGCGACGGCCTCGATCGCCATCGTCCGCTGAGCGCTCAGCGGTAGTCGCGGTCGCGGTGCTGTCCGCTCTCGTCGCCCGACTGCACCCGCTCCGCTTCGCGCGCCCTCAGCTCCACACGGCGGATCTTGCCCGAGATCGTCTTCGGCAGCTCGGGCACGAACTCGATGATCCGCACCCACAGATGCGATGACAGGCGCTCGTGCGCGTACGCGAAGATCGCACGCGCCGCCTCGGTCTCGGTGTTCGTGGAGTCCGGAGTAAGGCAGACGTAGGCCTTCGGCACGGCCAGGCGCGTGGGATCGGGGCTCGGGATCACGGCCGCCTCGACCACGAGCTCATGCTCGAGCAGCACCGACTCGAGCTCGAAGGGCGAGATCTTGTAGTCCGAGGCCTTGAACACGTCGTCGGAGCGACCCACGTAGGTGAGGTACCCCTCGTCGTCGCGCACGGCGATGTCGCCGGTGTGGTGGTAGCCGCCCGCCCGGGACTCCGCGGTCTTCTCAGGGTCGTCGTAGTACCCGGCCATGAGCCCGAGCGGCGGGTGCGCCAGGTCGAGCGCGATCTCGCCCTCTCCGTCGACGACCTCTCTTGTGACGGGGTCCAGCAGCACGACCGGGTACCCGGGCAGAGGTCGTCCCATGGACCCGACCTTGACGGTCTGCCCGGGAGAGTTCCCGATGCAGGCCGTCATCTCGGTCTGTCCGAAACCGTCGCGGATCGTTCCGCCCCAGGCTTCCCGCACCCTGTCGATGACTTCGGGGTTCAGGGGTTCTCCCGCGCCCACGAGCTCGCGTGGCGGGTGCGTCAGGCGGGCGAGGTCGGCCTGGATCAGCATGCGCCACACCGTCGGCGGCGCGCAGAAGGTCGACACGTGATGGGTGTCCATCACCTGCATGAGGGTGTTCGCGTCGAAGCGGGCGTAGTTGTAGACGAAGACGGTCGCCTCGGCGAGGAACGGCGAGTAGAAGCTCGACCAGGCATGCTTGGCCCACCCCGGCGACGAGATGTTCAGGTGCACGTCGTCGGGGCGCACGCCGAGCCACCACATGGTCGACAGGTGTCCGATCGGGTACGAGGCGTGCGTGTGCTGCACGAGCTTGGGCCGGTTGGTGGTGCCGGAGGTGAAGTAGAGCAGTGCCGTGTCGGATGACGGGGTGGGGCCGTCGGGTTCGAAGCTCGTGGGCGCCGCTGCGGCGTCGTCGAAGGGCGCCCATCCGGACGGCAGGTCAGCGCCCACGCCGATGCGCAGGATGCCGGGGTCGATGCCGGTGAGGCGGTCGGCGAGCGTTCCGAGCGTGACGACAGCTCGTGCGCGCCCGTGATCGACGCGGTAGGCGAGATCCGCCGCGGACAGGAGCGTGGATGTCGGGATCGAGACGGCTCCGACCTTCGTGATCGCCAGCATCACCTCCCACAGCTCGATCGTGTTGTTCAGCATGACGATCACGTGGTCGCCGCGGCGGATACCGATGCGGGTGAGCCAGGCGGCCACCTGGTCGGAGCGCGTCGAGAGCTCTCCGTAAGTCCAGGAGTGCAGGCTCAGATCGGCCTCCACGATCTGCACGGCCGGTCGGTCGGGCTTCTCGCCGGCGATGACGTCGAACCACTCGAGCGCGAAGTTGAACTCGTCGACCTCGGGCCAGACGAATCCCTCTCGCGCCGCGGCGTAGTCGGTCGCGTTCGTGAAGAGGAAGTCCCGCATCTCCCGGATGGTGTGCGTGGCGGCGGTGGCGCTGCGGCTCATGGTGCTCCCTTGCTCCTTGCTGGCGTGCACTCCATCCTGGCCCATGGGTCGGTGCCAGGAGAACGGTCAGCCAAGGAGAGCGGTCAGGGGGAGAGGACCCCCGGTCCGTCGCGGAGCTCGAAGACGAGCTGGGTCTCGGTGCCGCGGACGACGGGGTGGATCGTGATGTGCTCGAGCACGATGTCGCGCAGTGCCGTCGCGTCCTGCACGGCGACGTGCACCAGGAAGTCGTCGACACCGGCGACGTGGAACACCTGCAGGACACGAGGGATGCCGGCGAGCGCGTCGAAGAGCGCTGTGACCTTGGCTCCGGTGTGGTTGGCGAGGCGCACCTTGATGATCGCCTGCAGGGGGAAGCCGAGAGCCGCCCCGTCGACGCGGATACGGGTGTCGCGGATCACACCGCGCTCGCGCAGTGCCCGCACCCGATGCGCGCACGTGGATTCGGCGAGACCGAGCCGATGCGCGAGCGCCTTGTTGGTGGTCTCGGCGTCGCGGGTCAGCACCGCGAGCAGCTCGAGGTCGATCTCGTCGAGTTGTGCTTTCGCCAACGTGAGGCCTCCTCGCCTGCGGGACATTGCACACAATAGCGTTCCGGTTCCTCGATTCGGCGTGCTCTGTCGAATTCCTGCGCTTCTGCCGTGATTCCGGCAACGTGGAGTCATGACTGCACCGCTGCATCCCGATACCGTCGCCGTCCACAGCGGGCGCTCCGATCTGGAGGGTCTCGGGGTGCATGCGCTGCCGATCGACCTGTCGACGACCAATCCGCTGCCCGACATCGAGCGCGGTGGCGACTCGTACGAGGCCATGGCGACGGGCGGTCGTCCCCCGGCCGACGGCAGCATGGTCTACGCGCGGCTGTGGAACCCGACGGTGGCTCGGTTCGAAGAGGCGCTCGCCGAGCTCGAGCGCGCCGACGCCTCCGTGGCCTTCGCCTCTGGCATGGCCGCGATGACGGCGGTGATCCTCGCTCACACCGGAGCCACCGGCGCGCGGCACGTCGTCGCGGTGCGTCCGCTCTACGGCGGCACCGACCATCTGCTCGGCTCCGGGCTGCTCGGTGTCGAGGCCACCTATTGCCACCCCGACGAAGTGGCGGCGACCATGCGCCCCGACACCGGCCTGGTCGTGGTGGAGACGCCGGCGAACCCCACCCTCGACATCGCCGACATCGCCGACGTGGTGCGGCAGGCGGGCGCGGTCCCGGTCGTGGTCGACAACACGTTCGCGACCCCTGTGCTGCAGAACCCCATCGATCTGGGGGCCGCGATGTCACTGCACAGCGCCACGAAGTACCTCGGCGGCCACGGCGATGTGATCGCCGGCGTGGTCGCCTGCAGCGAGGAGACCGCGGAGGCGCTGCGCCGCGTGCGGGCCGTGACCGGCGGGCTGCTGCATCCGCTCGGGGCCTATCTGCTGCACCGGGGTCTCACCACGCTGCCGGTGCGGGTGCGGCACCAGCAGGAGAGCGCGCGTCGGATCGTGCAGTGGCTGAGCGACCGGCCCGAGGTGGCGGAGGTGTTCTATCCGGGACTCGACGGCGACCCGCGCGGCATCCTGCAGCGGCAGATGCGTGGCACCGGCGCGATGATCGCGATGCGCATGCGCGGCGGGTTCGCCGCGGCCTCCGCCGTCACGACGGCGACCGCATTGTTCACGCACGCGGTCTCGCTCGGCGGTGTGGATTCGCTGATCCAGCATCCGGCGGCGCTCACCCATCGGCCGGTGCCGCCCGAGGCCCGTCCGGCAGCCGACGTGCTGCGGTTGTCGATCGGGTTGGAGGACGTCGACGACCTGATCTCCGATCTCGCCCAGGCCTTTGCGGCCGTACCGGCCTTCGATGATGAAGCGCCGCTCACCGACCGGGTCACCTCCTCGCGCGACGCACACCGGGGGGCAGTGCGCGCCTGAGGGGGTGACTCAGCGCCCGCGAACCCGTCGGCTCGGCGCCGCATCGGCCGTGACTCACGGCGAGGGGAGGCGGATCGTCCCGGTCGCGAGGTGCTCCGTCGGCATCCGGTCGCGGTCGTAGGTGATCTCGTCGTACCCGTGCGGGGTCGGCACTCCGTCGTCGTCGAGGCTCACGAACACGATCTTGTCGATCGTGAGGATGCGCTTGCGCGTGATCATGTTCCTCGCCACCGCGCGCATGGTCAGCGACGTGGTGCCGAAATGCGTCGCCTGCAGGCCGATCTCGATCAGGTCGCCCTGCACGGCCGAGGCCTCGAAGTTGATCTCCGAGATGTGCTTGGTGACGGCGCGATAGTTGCCCAGCTGCACGATCGCGTAGATCGCCGCTTCCTCGTCTATCCACTTCAACAGACTCCCGCCGAACAGGGAGCCGTTCGCGTTCAGGTCCTCGGGGCGCACCCATTTGCGGGTGCGGAAGTTGAGTCCGTCCTCCGACCACTGCCACGCCGGTGCCTTCTTCTTCGCCATGCGCACGAGGCTAGGCGGCGCGTGAGTCGGAGATGTTACGGCCCGTTTTCGCGGAGGACACGGCCGTCGGCCACGTCCCTTTGTGCATACCTCACAAGAAACTCAGTGTCATGAGCGCTGGAACTTGGTTTCGAGCGGCAAATCCGTCACTCGCGCCTCGGCGCAGCCATACAGTCACCGGTGGCAACGACGCCACTGACCCCCGGGAGTCCTCGATGACGAGTACCACGCCCCATTCGCACGGAATCGGCATGCGCATCGCCGTCATCGTGCTCAGCCTGCTGCTGGCCGCCATGGTGGTCCTGTTCTTGGTGACCACCGGCAAGATCGCCGCCGGTGCCTCCGAACTCGCCGACGGCACGACATCGGCCAAGGATGGTTCGGCCGATCTGGCAGCCGGCGCTGCAGACCTCTCCACGGGCGCATCACGCCTGGCCGAGGGCACCCAGGAGCTCGCAGCGGGAGCCGCCAGCGCGCAGGAAGGATCGCAGAAGCTGAGCGACGGTGCCACGACCGCAGCGACCGGCGCGACGACCCTGGCCGAGGGGGCGAACAGCCTCGCCGCCGGCGCGTCGACCGCCGTGGTCGGTGCGGGCAAGGTCAGCGGGGGTGCGCAGACGGCGCTCGCCGGAGCGCAGGAGCTCGCGACGAAGATGGCGCAGGCGGATGCCGGTGCGCAGACCCTCTCTTCCGGGATGTCCACCCTCGCCGCCGGTGTGAACGGCGCGCACGCGTATGCGAACGGCGTGCTCGTCGGCGCGACGCAGCTCAGCGACACCCTCGGAACCAAGGTGAACGCCGACGTGGTGGCTCTCGCGCAGCCGGGTGCGAAGACGCTTCTCCAGGGCGTCGCGGCCACGGCGCCCGGCCACTCGCAGCAGCTCGCCGACGCCCTCGCGGGGATGCTCGCCGCCGACCCGGAGAACCCGCAGCTGAAGGCTCTCGCCGCTCTCGCCGCCGGAGTCGACCAGGAGGTCGATGCGATGGCTCCCGTCGCGGCCAAGGGCTCCGACCTCGCGCAGGGACTCGTCGCGGCCGCTGCCGGATCGGCTCAGGTGACGGGTGGCGTGAATGCGCTCATCAGCGGTGACGCCGCCCGCCAGTGGCCAGGCACCGCAGCACTCGTCGCTCCCCAGGGGGTGCCCGCTCTGGTCGCCGGCGCCCAGGCTCTGCACTCCGGCACGACGCAGCTCTCGGCAGGCGCATCGAGGCTCGCCGCGGGCCTGCAGACCCTCTCGACCGGGGCATCCGCCCTCTACTCGGGAACGGCGAACCTCAGCGCAGGCGCGACTCGCCTGAACGACGGCGCGAACACGCTCGCCACCGGCGTCGGGACGCTGCAGACCGGTGCGGGCGACCTGAACGTCGGGATCGAGAAGCTCTCCGCTGGCGCCACCACCGTCGCGGACGGCTCGGGCGAGCTCGCGGCCGGCGGCGACAAGCTCGAGGCCGGTGCTGCCGACCTCGCCGCGGGCAACGGCCTGATCGCGGACGGGTCCGGCACGCTCGCCACCGCGACGGCCGGGGCTGCCCCGTCCATGACGCCGTGGGGCCTCGGCATCGCCCTCGCCGGGCTGATCGCGATCGGCTTCTGGGTCGGTCACCGCGTCTCCCATCGACGCGCGCTGGCCCTGGCGGTCTGACTCCCCGACCCCGCCCGGCCCCACCC
>NZ_LSJW01000091.1:0-23172 GCF_001557335.1 Microbacterium sp. CCH5-D1 | reverse complement strand
CTCGTCGGCAGCCCACTTGGCATCGGCGTAGGGGAAGAACGAGTCGTCCCGCGGGACACCGTGGTCGGCGGTGGAGCCGAGCCACGACACCATCACGTACCGCCGGACACCTGCGCGCTCCGCCGCGTCCATGGAACGCTGCGCAGCGTCACGGTCGACGGCATAGGTGCGCTCGGGTGACCCCCCACCCGCGCCGGCCGACCAGACGACGGCATCGTGCCCGCGGATGATCTCGGCGAGCGCGTCGACGTCCATGCTCTCGACGTCGGCGACCAGGGCTCTCGCCCCACCGGCTTCGACCTCGGAGGAATGCTCCGGGTTCCGGATCACCCCCGTGACCTCGTCTCCCCGTGCGGCGAGGAGCGGCGCGAGCAGCAGGGCGATGCGGCCGTGGCCGCCGAAGACGATGATTCGCGACATACCTTCACCCTACGCGCCCTCTCCGACCTCAGCGCGGGGTCTGGTCGCTGTCGATGACGAATGCCTGCGGATGGTCGGGGAGGTAACGCACCACGATCAGCTGGCCACCGGGGATGTAGGCGTCGCGGTCCGGGTACACGGCCGGGGTGAAGAAATTGCTCTCCAGCGTGTACTCGACGCCCTCGGCTGTCGTGAACGTCACCCAGTCGCCGTCGAGGGTCGCCGCCGTCGGCCGTCCGTTGTCGTAGATGTACGCGCGGGTCACCGGAACTCCGATGAGGCTGAGGATGCCGATCACCAGGCAGGCGAGCATGAGGAAAGCCAGGATCCGCGCCCCGATGCGTACGATCGCAGCCCCGGCCCGCCCGCGCGGACGCTGATCGGGGCGCAGCAGCCCTTCCCTCTGGCGGATAGCCCGCAACTCACCACCCGGCGCGGTTCCGCCGGCGGAGAGCGCGAACAGGCCGAGGATGGAGAAACCGGCGATGAACACCATCGCGTATCCGTGCGACGCCGGGAAGTTCACGAGCCAGATGAGGGTGTCCATCGGGTTCATCGTCCCGCCTCCTTCTCGATCGTCACCGCGACCGTATGCGGGTCCTCCCGCCGGTAGTACGCCCAGACCGGAGCGCCGACCTGCAGATGCGGGATGGCCTGCGGATACACGAACACGGTGGTGTCCGCCTCCCAGGTCGCCACGCCTTCCGGTGCCATCAGCACACGGAGCGCGAGCTCGCTCTGCCCTTCGCGACGTCGCCCCGTCGGACGGACCTCGAGCACGGAGGCCGTCACCGCGGTCCCGCTCGTGCGGGCGCGCACCTGTGACGGGTCGATCAGCCCCCGTTCGATCCTCCACTGGAGCATGGCGTCACGCACCGCGGGATCGGTGAGGTCTGCGAGCACCACGGTGTCCTGGTCGATGAGGCTGTATCGCACCGGCACGGGAAGTCCGACCTGCAGGGCGGACATGTCAGAGGCGTCGACCAGCATCCGCATCTGGGCGACGAACTCTTCCCCGCTGTTCGGGGTCACGCGGATGAACAGGTCGTACTGCGGCACATCGTTGACGGTCAGACCGGTCCGGCTGACGTCGACGATCGTGCCGACACCGATCTGCGTCTCTCCGCGCACCGTCTTGCGACGCCCGAGGCCGGACAGCATGCCGCCGAAGGTCAGCAGCAGCCCCCAGGCGACGCCGATGAGGATCGGGGCGCCCAGGGTGTCCTCTCCGGCGAAGGGAAGGATCGAGTGTCGTTGATCGACTCCGAACAGGCCCTCGCCGACCCACACGACGAGCCAGGCGGAGAGCAGCAGCCAGACGACGAGGAACACGATGCGGAGCATGCTCTCAGCGTATCCAGAGTCCGATCCCCTCCCCGCCCGGAGGGTGTTCCTCGTGCGGAACACCGTCCTCTACACTCGGGGCAACGACACCGCCCCGAGGTGTCCTCCGGACAGCAGGACGACGATGCCCACACCGCTGATCGAGCGCGAGATCACCGCGCCTGTGTCTCTCACCACCCCGGACGGGGAACTGAACCGGGATGCGCTGGGATGGTCGCGCACCCCTGTCCACGACACCTCCGGCATCCCCGGGCGCGGACATTGGGGCCGCAACAAGCGGTGGGAGTACTGGAACGTGATGACACCGTCCCACATCATCGCGTTCACGGTGTCGTGCGTCGACTACATGTCGCTCCACGAGGTGTGGGTGCTCGATCGCGCGACCGGGCATGACATCGGCGCCACGGTGATCTCACCCGGGAGCCGAAGTGCGACGCTGCCTGCGTCGATCGGCGATGGGCCCGCGAGGGCGCGCACCCGTCGGATCACGGTGGACGTCGATGAGAGCTTCGACGGCACCCGCCTGCGCGGGAGTGCACCTCGCGTCTCATTCGACCTGCTCGCCGGTCGTCCCGCAGGGCATGAGGCGCTGGGGGTCGTCGTGCCGTGGCGCACGGGTGACGGCATTCCCCGGTTCCAGTACACGGTGAAAGACGTCGCCCGTCCGGCCAGCGGCACGGTGACGGTGGACGGCATCGCGCACGACGTACCCGCGGGAAGCTGGGCGGTGCTCGATCACGGTCGCGGACGCTGGCCGTACCGGGTGCAGTGGAACTGGGCGGCCGCGAGCGGGGTCGTCGACGGACGCGTGATCGGACTGCAACTCGGCGCGAAGTGGACCGACGGTTCCGGGGCGACCGAGAATGCGCTGCTCGTCGACGGGCGACTGTCGAAGATCAGCGAGGAACTCGTGTGGGACTACGACCCCGGACACTTCATGCGCCCGTGGCACGTGCACGGAGTGAAGGCCGATCTCACCTTCACACCGTTCTACGACAAGCGCTCTCGCACCAATGCCGTGGTGATCGCCAGCTCCACGGACCAGTTGTTCGGCGTCTGGTCGGGCTGGGTGCTCGACGACACCGGGACACGGGTGCGCGTGGACGGCATCGAGGGGTTCGCTGAAGAGGTGCTCAACCGCTGGTGACGCGCGATTCTGCGGACTTCAGCGCGCGCTGCACGCCCTTCGCCGCGGAGCGACCGGCCCGATTCGCGCCGATCGTGCTCGCAGACGGCCCGTAGCCGACCAGCTGCACGCGAGGATCGCGGACGGCGGTCGTTCCGCGTCCGTTCCGGTCGAGCTGGATGCCTCCGGCAGCGCTGCGCAGATGCAATGGTGCCAGATGACCGATCGCGGGTCGGAAGCCGGTCGCCCACAGGATCGCATCGACCCGCTCGAAGCTGCCGTCGGACCAGCGCACACCGTCGGGTTCGATGCGCTCGAACAGCGGACGCCGGTCCGCGTAGGCGCCCAGACGCTCTGCTTCCCGCTCCTGCGCGCGGAGCATGAGTCCCGTGACACTGACCACGCTCTGCGGAGGAAGCCCTGCGGCGACGCGCTGCTCGACGAGCGCGACCGCTGCGGCTCCCGCCTCCGGGGTGAAGTCGTCGTCGCGCCAGACCGGCTCACGGCGTGTGACCCACAGCGTCTCGGTGATCGGGGCCAGCGCGCCGAGGAACTGCACGGCTGAGGCGCCACCGCCCACGACCAGCACCCGCTTGCCGATGAAGTGCTCCGGTCCCGGATAGTCGACGGTGTGCAGCTGTTCTCCGACGAACGTCTCCATGCCGGGGAAATGCGGGAGGAACGGATGGGACCAGGTACCGGTCGCATTCACGATGGTGCGGGTCGTCCACTCCCCCTCCGCGGCTCGCACGGCCAGGAGACCGTCGCGGTCCTCCACCCGATCCACATGGACGGGGCGCAGCACGGGAAGTGCGTGCCTCCGCTCGTACGACGCGAAGTACGCCGGCACAGCCTCATTGGCGCGAGCACCGTCGCGGGCAGGAGGCGTGTCTCCCGGCAGCTCTGCAACGCCGTGCACGTCTCGCATCGTCAACGCGTCCCACCGATGCTGCCATGCGCCACCCGGGCGCTCGTCCGCATCGAGGACCACGTGCGAGATACCCAGCCGGGACAGGTGGAACGATGTCGAGAGACCGGCCTGTCCTGCGCCGATCACCAGACTGTCGAGGATGCTCACGCCGGATCCAACACGCGACGCCGCGTGCTTGTTCCTCCGCGCCTTCTCATCCGCGCCCTCATCCGTCGTGACGCGCCCGGGATGCCCCCACCGATTGGTGCTCCCGTCGATTCGTGTAGTACTCTTTTCAAGTTGCTCCGGCTGGTTCGGAACAGCGTCTGGGCCTGTGGCGCAGCTGGTAGCGCACCTGCATGGCATGCAGGGGGTCAGGGGTTCGAGTCCCCTCAGGTCCACAGAAAAAGCCCCCGGTTCTCCGGGGGCTTTCTTCGTCTCACGGGACGTGTACCGGGACGCCGACCCCGATCTGCGTGGCGCCGTTCTCAAGGGCCGAGGGGCGCGCCGCTCGGATCGTGCTGCGTCGCGGACAGGTCGTCAACGGCGACGGCGATTTCGCTGCGGCCGCTGTCGAGCGCCAGTCGGTCTATCACCCCGCCCCGACCGCTCGGTCGATGCAGAGCGCTGAGGCGCCTAGCGCGCCCCTTCCCGACCGTCAACCCGATGCAGCATCGTCGACGCGCGCCCTACCGTGAAGGCATCTCCACGAAAGGACGCGACCATGTCGAACCCCATCATTCCTCCCGTGCCTCCGATCCGCCCCGATGACGATGACGCCGCCGGTGTACCGACGCGAGATGTCGACGGCGAGCGTGTCCTCGATGCCGACGTCGACGATGCACTCGTCGACAGCGCCGCGGCCGACCGTATCGCCGCAGCAGCGGACGACGACGACACCCACGACGACTGAGCATTCGGAGGCATCCGCCCTGGACCCCGTCGACTCCCACCGCTCCGCCTAGACTTGCCTCATGGCACCGGTGGTGGCGACGCGGTCAGGAAGAGGCTCATCGAGCGTCTTCCGCGGTGTGCTGTGCGCCGTTCTCCTCGTAGCCGCGATCATCCTCGGACTCCTGGGGATGCACACCCTGAATCTGCACGGGACGCCATCCGCCGAGGCACCGGCGGCAGTCGCGATGCCGGTGAGCGACACCGCCACGACGCCCGCTCACCATGCGGCGGCTCCGCACGGCGCGGCGCAGGCTCACCCCTCCGGGAACTCGACGAACGCCGGCGACATGTCCTGTGCAGGTTGCGGCAGTGACGACCACGCCGGCATGGCGATGATGTGCGTACTCGCTCTGCTGCTCGCACTCGCGCTGGTCATCGCTCCCGGTGCGCTCCGGGCCTGGGCAACCACCGTCTTCCGGTCCTCTCCGACCGGGGCCCTCACCTCCCGCGCGCTCCCCCAAGCCCCTTCGCTTCACGTTCTCTGCATCAGTCGCACCTGAGCGGCCGTCGAGCCCGCACCCCTCGTGCCCGGCTCCACACCACTCACCTTGCGCGCGCCGTCATCGGCGTGCGCGCGACGACTATGCGTATTGGAGAACACCATGAAGAAGATCCGTGCTGCGGTCACTACCGCACTCGCCCTGTCCACGGTCCTGCTGCTGTCCGGCTGCGCGACCGGCGACACTGACGGCTCGATGCCGGGGATGGACCACGGCTCGTCGTCGGCACCCGCCGGCGTCGACGAGGCGGACATCATGTTCACCTCGATGATGATCGTCCACCACCAGCAGGCCTTCGAGATGAGCGACATCGTGCTCGCGACTCCCGGGGTCGACCCGGCCGTCACCGCTCTCGCCCAGCGGATCAAGACCGCTCAGGGACCGGAGATCGAACAGCTCGAAGGCTGGCTCGACGAGTGGGGCGTCGGCCCCGACGATCGCGACGCGGGTGCGATGGATCACGGGAACGGGATGATGAGCGACGACGACCTCGCGGCGCTCCGCGAGGCCGACGGCGCCGAGGCCTCCCGACTGTTCCTCGAGCAGATGATCGCGCACCATGAGGGGGCCGTCGAGATGGCGCGGACCCAGGTCGACGAAGGAAGCGACCAGGAAGCGGTCGAGCTCGCCCAGACGATCATCGACGCGCAGACGGAGGAGATCCAGGAGATGAAGGACCTCCTCTCCTCTCTCTGACCCATCCCCGGGCCGGTGTCGGCGCCGCGCAGCGCGACACCGGCCCTCCTCCGCACGAAGGAACCACGCCATGAACCTCCCCACCATGCCCGCCGTCGTCCGCACGCTCCAGCGGCGTCGGCTGTCCGTCACGCTCGCCGCCCTCGCTGCCACAGGTATCGCCCTGACCGGATGCTCGGCCGGCGTGCAGACGACGCCCTCGCAGACCTCACCCTCGCAATCGGCCTCCACGCCATCGACGGACGCCGGCTCGGAGGCAGTGGCACAAGAGCTGCTCGCCGTACACGATCTGGCGGAGCTCGACGTCCGCGAGGTGATCGCGCGGCTCGAGGCGACGGCCCTCGTGGATCGTCCTGATGACCTCCTCGCCTCGGTGCAGCCCGACACGCTCGTGCTTCGAGACGCCAGGGGCAGAGAGGGCAGACTTCCCCTGCCCGACGACGCCGTCTACGTCTCGATCGCGCCGTTCCGCGATCAGACCCACGAGTGCCACTTCCACAGCCTCACGACGTGCGTGGGCGAGCTCGCCGACACGGAGGTCCGTGTCACCCTGACGACCGACGACGGGAGCATTGTGGTCGACGAGACCCGACGAACCCAGGACAACGGCTTCGTCGGCGTATGGGTGCCCCGCGGCCTCGAGACGACGCTGACCGTCGAGAGCCAGGGACAGATCGGCTCCGTGCCACTGTCGACGACCTCTCCCGACGACCGCACCTGCATCACGGATCTCCAGCTGCGGTGAGCCGATCGACGACGCTCTGAGCTCGTCCTGCCGCCGCGTGGCATGAAGAAGCGCACCCCTCCGTGTACGGAGGGGTGCGCTTCTGCTGTCGACGTGCGGCCTGCTAGGTCGCGAGCAGCGGCGGCACGTGCGAGATCGAGATCGGACGCGTGGCCCTGCTCGACCCGCGCATCCTCTCGACGTCCTCCAGCACTTCGAAGGCCGTACCGTATCGGGACGCGAGGGGAAGATCGCGAAGCCACGTGACCTCGACCTCGGTCTCGGCCAGTTCGTACACGCACGCCACCACATGGCGCGGATCGTTCGGCGAGTAACGGAGGTCGTTGATCACCCACTCCGACGCCGTGATGCGATTCAGTATGAAACGTGGATCCGGAAGTTCAGACATATGCGGGCCCTCCAGGACTCTCTCTTCCTCAAAGAGTGCGCCACGGTTCGGCTCGCGCAAAGCCCCTTGACACTGCTCGCGAAGGATGCCGCCGCGGGGTCAGGAGGCGTTGTCGGCGGCCTCGGCGGAGGCGACCTGCGCGCGCCACCAGGGTGTCTCGATGAATCCTCGCTTCATGAACACCAGTTCCATGGCCGCGTTCCATCCTCTGACTCCCTTGAGGTGCGCGATGGTCCCGGTGAGGAAGTCGTGGAGCGTCTCGGTGCTCGGCAGGATGATCTCGCAGTAGAGGGAGTTCTCCTCGAGCGCTGCGGCCAGGAAGCGCACCGAGACGTGCTGGGCGAGGGTGCGTGCCACCGAGGCGATCCGAGAGGGTTCCACCCGAAGGATGAGAAGTGTCTCGGCGCTCATGCCGAGTGCGGACGCCGGAACCATGGTCACGGTCGTCAAGCACCCGCCGTTGCGCATGCGTTCGTACCGGCGACGGACGCTGCTCTCGTTCATGTCCAGCTTGTCGCCGATCGACTGGAAGGAGGCACGACCGTTGTGTCGAAGCTCCTCGACGATCGCGCGGTCCGCGTCATCGAAGTGCGTGGGATCGCAGGTGTTCGGCGCGGGCATGTACGACTGCGGATCGCTCGCGGCTTCGGCGTGCGCGTCGTAGAGCTGCCTCCCCCAGTCGAAGCTCACCTTGTAGGTGTGCACGACCAGGTCGCTGCGCCAACGCTCGACACCCGGTATCGCCTGCAGGTCCGTGAGGACGTGCGCGTAGGTGGCGGAATCCCCCGGGATGACGACCTCGGCGAACACGTCGAACTTGCCGGTGACCAGCGTCACGAACCGCACGTAGGGCGAACCGATCAGAGCCTGCGCGACGCTCAGCTGGGAACCGGGCGTGCAGTTGATCCGGACGAAGAAGGTCTCGACATGGCCTTCACTGCCCAGCGTCGGAACGATCCCGACCCGCACCAGCCCCTCGGCGAGCAGCTGCTGTCCGCGTCGGGTGACCGTGGAGACGGCGGCTCCGGCGAACTCGGCGATCGACGTCCAACTCGCTCGGCCGTCCTGCTGCAGCGCGACGACGATCCGTCGGTCGAGGTCGCTCACTTCCCTCGTGAGATCGACGCTGCTCATCGGGTCGGCGGGTACACCCGGTGCAGGAACGTGCGCACGGTCTTCGTCCACGCCTCTGCCTCCTCGATCTGCGGGGAGTGCCCCGACTTCTCGAACACCACCATCTCGGAGTCCGGGATGAGATCGGCGATCGTCTGGCTACACGATACTGGCGTGATCCAGTCCGTCCGGCCCACGGTGATGAGTGTCGGCACACCGATCTCGGGCAGGCGCGGTTTGAGGTCGTAGTTCGGGAGGTTCACCGAGAAGGCGTAGTTGTGCGCGCGATAGCGGTACGGCGTCGCCTGCACCTTGCGCTCGGTCGCTTCCGGGTCGTACACGAAGTCGTACAGGGGCAGGATCTCGCGCCAGCAGTCCTTCAGGTCCTCGTCGTCGTGGACCTGTCCGACGTCGATGCGGTCGAACTTCTCCATGTCGATCGTGACACGGTCCGAGGCGAGGGCGTTCTCACGCGCCAGGTGAGCGTTGGAGTTGTCCGGAGAGGTGTCACGCAGCACGATCGCCTGTACGTGCTCCGGGTATCGCAGTGCGTACTCCATGGCCATGAAACCGCCGTACGAGCCACCGGCGATCACGATCCTCTCCGCACCGATCCACTCCCGCAGACCGTCGATGTCCGCCGCCCACTGCTCGTGGCTGTAGGTGCCGAGGCCCTCGCTCGCTCCGCTGCCGCGCGCATCGAACACCACGACGCGGTATTCGTCGGCGAGTCGACCGAAACTGGCTCGCGGTTCGGCGCGGGACCCGAGGCCGGGGGCTCCGTGATGGGTGATGATGACCGGAGCGCCCTCGGGACCGAGGACCTCGACGGCCAGGTGGTTCCCGTTGATCTCGACCCATTCGTGGTCACTGGTGGCTGCGGCGAACTCCGGGGATACCGGCGGGGTGGATGTCATGTTCTCTGCTTCTCTCGGATTCCGTGGGTCAGAGCGCGATCGTGCACTCGTCGAGGCTGCGCGGGAAGGTGGTCAAGGATTCGGCGCCGGTGGCGGTCACGAGCATGCTGTCGCTGATCCGGTAGCCGGCGTGGCCCGGCACATAGATACCGGGTTCATTCGAGACGACCATTCCCGCCTCGAGCTGCGTGGCGTCTCCGTCTTCCAGCCATGGCGCCTCGTGCATGCCGAGACCGATGCCGTGCCCCTGCCGGTGCCGGATGTACTCTCCGAGTCCGGCGTCGCGGATCACATCGAGGCACAGGCGGTTGGCCTCACGGCACTCGAGCCCCGCACGGATGGTCTCGCGACCGCGCAGCTGTGCCGCGTGGATCGCGTCGTGGTACCGCCGCTGCTGCGCGGTGGGTTCGCCCAGCACGAAGGTGCGCTCCCCCTCGATGAACCGACCGCCGACCGCGCAGCCCAGGGAGAGCATGAAGGTGTCGCCGGCCTTGAGACGGTTCACCGAGGGGAGCCCGTGCGGGAAGGCGGAATTGGGCCCTGAATAGACCAGTCCCCCGGCCAGCAGTGACGCGACGACGACATTGCGGTGCTCGGCGTACATGATGCCGGTGCCGGTCGCGGTGACGTGTCGCTCGAGCTCGGCCTCGGTCGGAAGATCTCCCCCGGCCGCGACCGCCGCCTGCACCAGCTGCACGCCGGCGTCGAGCATCCGGTCGGTGACACGGGCCGCTTCACGGTGCAGCTCCACCTCCTCGGGGAACTTCACGTAGCGGGCGCGGGTGAGCAGCCCCGAGGCGACGAGATCGGCATCGGGCATCGCCTCCCTCGCCGCAGACAGGCGGGCGGACGGCATCGACGCCGCGAACCCGACCCGCCCGCGAGGTGAGACCGCACGGGCGAGCACTTCGAAGGGCGCGACGACGCCGGGATACTCGAAGAACGCGACCAGTTCCGCACGGGAAGACTGCGATTCGGCGTACTCGCGTTCCAGCTCGGGCAGCAGCATGACCACGCGGCCTCCCGCCTCGAGCCAGATCGCCACCGGACGCTCGGACGGGTGGTGGAAGAAACCGGTGAGGTACGCGATGTCCTCGGGGTGATCGGTGAGGAAGGCATCGAAACCCGCTTCGGCCATCCGCTCGCGCACCCTGGTCTGTACCCGGTCGAAGAACTCGGGCGCGAGACGCTGGTCGAACTCGGTCATCACGGTCTCCTATCGGGCGAGGTGGCGCGGGTTGCGCGCGTCGTTGTAGGCGATCGAGAGCAGTGTCGCGGAGAGCACCAGGATGAGGATCGCGATCGAGGGGAAAAGCGTCAGCCACCAGGCGCTGACCATCGCACCGGCCTGCTGCGCCTCGTAGAGGATGCGCCCCCAGGACCAGGTCGTCGGGTCGCCGAGGCCGAGGAAGGCCAGTCCCGCGGCCGAGAGCACAGCCCGTGAGGCCGTCACCACCACGGAGACGACGACCACCGGGGTCACAGCGGGCAGCACGTGCTTGGTGATGATCCACACCGGAGACGTGGTCATCAGCCGCGACGCGTCGACGTAGGGCAGACCGACCACCGTGAGCGCTTGAGAACGCACGAGGCGGGTGACCTCCGGCCAGGAGAACGCGGCGACCACGAAGATGATGGTCGATGTGCTCGGCCCCACCAACGCGGCGATCAGGATCATGAGCGGCAGCACGGGGAGCGAGAGCGTCATGTCGACGATCACGCTGATGAAGCTGTCGAGCTTGCGGAAGTACGCTCCGAGGACCGCGATGATCGTGCCGAAGACGATCGCGATCAGCGAGGCCGCCACGGCCACCAGCACACTCTGCTGCGTGCCCCAGATCACCTCGGAGAACACGTCCCGCCCGAGAGCATCGGTGCCGAACCAGTGGTCACCGCTCGGCGGACGCAGTACGTCGGGTCCGTAGCTGGCCGGATACGGAGCGATCAGAGGCGCGACGAGAGCCACGATCACGAGCAGGATCAGCAGTCCGAGGGAGATCATGCCGAGCGGGTCACGGCGGAACGCACGCCAGGTGTGGGCGCTCGCCCGCTCGCTGCCTGCAGCGGTCGGCTCACTCGGGGTCAGGGCCTCTGCGGAGGGCATCGGAGCGGTCATGAGGTCTTCACTCTCGGGTCCAGGTAGCCGTAGATGATGTCGGTGATGGTGTTCGCCACGACCACCGTGACGGCGAGCATGAGGAACGCACCCTGCAGGACGGGGAAGTCGAGCTGGGTGACTGCTTCGTAGATGCCACGGCCGATGCCGGGGTAGGCGAACACCGTCTCCGTGAGCACGGCGCCGCCGACCAGGAAGCCGAGCTGCAGTCCGATCAGGGTGGTGGTCGGGAGCAGGGCGTTGCGCAACGCATGCTTCCAGAGGATGCGGCTGCCGCGGATGCCGTTCGCCTTGGCGAGGAGGATGTAGTCCTCGCCGAGCGTCTCGATCAACGTCGATCGCATCGTCAGGACGTAGGAGCCCACCTGGATCAGCATGAGCGATACCGCCGGCAGGACGAGGTGCTGCGCGACGCTCAGATACCACTCGAAGCCGTAGGTGTTGTTGGTGTAGGCCCCACCGATCGGGAACCACCCCAGATTCAGACCGAACACGAACAGCAGCAGGATCGCGACGCTCGGCACGAACAGCGACTGCCCGGTGACTCCGAGCACCTGCACCGCCCTATCGACGAACCGTCCCTTGTGGGAAGCCGCGGCCACACCCAGCGGTACTCCGATGAGGATCGTGAGCACCAGCGCCGTGATGGTCAGCAGGAGCGTCCACGGCAACCGCTGCAGCAGGACGTCCGTGACCGGGATCGACTGTGTGAAAGAGATGCCGAGGTTCCCCTGCAGCAGCTGCCACATGTAGAGCCCGTACTGCACGATCAGGGGCTGGTCCAGACCGTACTGCTCGAGGATGGTCGCCCGGATGTCGTCCGTCATGTTCGGACTCGCCAGCGCCAGCGCCGGGTCACCGGGAAGCAGACGCAGCAGCAGGAACGTCACGGTCACGGCGAACCAGATCGTGAGCAGACCGCGACCGGCGCGACGGAGAATGAACGATGCTCGGGACACCCGGGCGACCTTCCTCGAGATTTCGGTGGTTGTTACTCGACCGGGTGCGCGCTCGCGAGCGAGAGCGGGTTCACGATCGAGAGCAGCTCGCTCGGCTTCGCGATGAAGCCGGCCCACTCGTCGCTGGCTGCGAAGAACAGGTTCTGCGTGTACATGATGTTGTCGTAGACCTGCTCATGGACGATCTTGTTCGCCTTGCGCATGATCGAGATCTTCTCGTCCTGGTCGAAGGTGACCATTCCCTCCTCGATCAGGGCGTTGAGGTCGGGATCGTCCACGTGCGTGTAGTTGATCGCCCCGCCGGGGAGATACGACAGCGAGAAGTTCGTCACCGGGTCGTCCATGATGGCGAAGTTGCCCGCATAGATGTCGTAGTCGCCCTCGCTTGTCATGGAGAGGTAGGTGTTGCGCTCGGTGCCCTGCAGCTCGATCGTGATGCCGGCTTCTGCCGCGCTGTCCTTCACCATCTGGGCCCACTGGCTGGTGACGCTGTCCTGCAGCGAGTAGATCAGCCGGAACGAGACCGGGAACTTCCCGCTCGCGTCCGCCGCGTAGCCGGCCTTCTCCATGAGCGAGCGCGACTTCTCGGGGTCGAACTCGTACTCCTTGACCGACTTGTCGTAGTACTTCGCGAGCACCGGCATCAGCGCACTGGAGCCCGTCGAGACGGCCTGCCCTTGCAGCACGACAGTGCGGATCGCGTCGTAGTCGACGGCATGGGCGAGTGCCTGACGGACCTCGGTCTTCGCGAGGTCCGGCCTGTCCATGTTGTAGACCAGGTGGGCGTAGCCGAGCCCCGGAGCCTCGATGACCTGCAGACCGTCGGTGTTGCCGAGCTGCTCGACCTGTGCCGGCGGCAGCGCGTTCGCGATCACATCGATCTCGCCGCTCTGCAGTGCCAGGATCTCGGTGTTCACGTCCGGATACACGCGATACACGACCTCGGCGGGTCCAGGGACGCCGCCCTTGACGAGCGGGTAGTCCTCGACGCGCTTCAGCGTGTAGTGCTGACCCACCTGGAAGTCGCTCATGATGAACGGGCCCATGCCCACCCATCCCCCGTCGCTGCCGTCGTTCGCGAACTCGGCGATCGATCCCTTCGGCTCGAAGACGTGCTGCGGGACGACGACACCCCAGAACCCGATCTCCTCGACGATGGACGAGTCCGGCTGGGTGAGAGTGAGCTCGACACGGGTGTCCGACACGGCTGTCGCGGTGTCGAGGTTGCCGAGCTGTCCGTAGAACGTGCCGGGGGCCTGATCGCGCTTGACCGCGTTCAGGGTCCACGCCACGTCTTCGGCGGTGAGGGGCTCGCCGTCGCTCCAGGTGAGGTCGTCGCGGATCTCGTAGAAGCCCGTGGTGTCATCCACGTAGCCCCAATCCGTGGCCACGTGGGCTTCCTTGCTGCCGTCGTCGCTGATGCTCAGCAGGTGCGGATACATCAGGTTCGTGATCCACGAATCCGTTCTGCTGTTGCCGAGCACCGGGTTGAAGTTCACGACATCCGTCGTCGTGCCGATGCTGATCGTCTCGTCGCTCGGACCGGTGGAGCCGGACGACTCCCCCGGTTCCGGCGCGGACGGGGCGCACGCGGCGAGACCGACGGCGAGAGCCGCGGCCGCACCGAGGGCGAGGAACTTGCTGTACTTCATCAGACCCAGACCTCCTCGAGTACGCGCATGGTGTTCCCTCCGACGACGGCGCGAATCTCGTCGTCGGAGTAGTCGTGCTTCACAAGCCAGCCGATGATGTTGTAGAAGGCTTCGGCCGGGTTCTCGATGCCGTCGACGTACGGCTGCTTCTCGTAGTCGACGTTGGCGTGCGCCTGCCCCAGCGACAGGTTCGAGGAGAACGCGTCGTGAAGGCCGACGTGGTCCCCGAACAGCGTGTCCGGTCCGAAGCTCACGTGCTCCAGGCCCACCAGGTCGACGCAGTACTGGAAGTGATCCATCACCGACTCCAGCGAGTGCTTCGGGTGCTGGGGCGAGATGGTGGTGTGCGGAGCCGCCTCGATGCCGATCACACCGCCGCGCTTGGCGCACTCGATGATCGTCTCGTCGGTCTTCATGCGGTTGGTCGGCCACAGCCCACGAGCACCGGCGTGCGTGATGAAGACCGGCTTCGTCGAGTGGGCGATCACATCGAGGCACGTCTGGTCCCCGGAGTGGGAGATGTCGATCGCGATGCCGAGCTTGTTCATCCGCTCGACCGCGCGCTCGCCGAAGTATGTCAGTCCGCCGTCGCCCCGCTCCTTCAGTCCGCCTCCGAGCATGTTGGCCTCGGAGTAGGCGATGCCCATCTGACGCACGCCGAAGCCGTACAGCACGTCGAGGCGGTCGACCTCGTTCTCGATCATGGTCGACGCCTCGAGCGCGAAGATGTGCGCGACTCGGCCGGTCTCCGCCGCGTGGCGGATGTCCTTGATCGACTCGGCCTTGATCACGAAGTCCTGGTGCGCGAGGTCGGCCATGCGAACACCGAGGTCGAACAGCACGTCCTGGTACTTCCACCCTGCGTCGCTCGAGATGCAGCAGGTGCCGTCCATACCGTTGTCGAACACGGCCGTGAGTCCGGAACGGGCGAGACCCTGGTAGCCGGTGGGTTCGCGACCCTGGCGGATGTGGTCGCGTAGCTCGCCCATGTCCTCGGGGAAGACCTGCACGTGCTCGTGCAGGGAGATCACGGTCTCCTCGCGGAGCAGGCGCTCGGTGCGTTCGCGCTGCGCATCGCTCAGGCCGAGATCGTATGCCGGGACGCGGCCGATCTGCTTGGCGTAGCGGAATTCGCGGTAGTCCTTGCCGGCTTCCAGATAGTCGTACGCGGTGTAGCCGGTGTACCGGCCAGCTTGTTCGAGCACGGATGCGCTCCTTCGGTTCGATGATGCGGGTGTCCCACTCGGTCACCAAGCGGGAGTTTCCTCGAATCTGGAGGATTTCGGCATAGATGTCAACCGCTGTGATTATTTCCAGACGAAATGTTTCCTGTTCGAAACAATTCAGAGGCTGGAAGCTGGCATGATGGCACCCATGGAGAACGCACCCGCCCCCCGGAACACCGTCGTCCTGGACGTCAAGGGACTCACCGTCACCCTCACCGGCGAAGGCCGGCGCAACCGCGTGGTCGATGGCATCGACATCACCGTGCGCCGGGGCGAGGTCTTCGCGCTGCTGGGCGAGTCCGGATCAGGAAAGTCCATGACCGCCCGCGCGATCATGGGCCTCATCGACAACGGGGATGTGGAGGCGGACACCCTGACGCTCAGCGGGACCGATCTCCTCTCCCTCTCCGCCGAACAGCACAGGCGCCTGCGGGGTGTGCACGTCAGCCTGGTCATGCAGGACGCCCTTTCCGCGTTGAATCCGGTCCTCAGCATCGGCGATCAGATCATCGATCTGATCCGTGCTCACCGCAGCATCGGCCGGAGCGCCGCCCAGGCGCGCGCGGTCGAGCTGCTGGCCCTCGTCGGTATCCCCTCCCCCGACAAGCGTGTGCACGATTATCCGCACCAGTTCTCCGGCGGCCAGCGCCAGCGCATCCTGATCGCCATGGCGATCGCGCTGGACCCTGATCTCATCATCGCGGATGAGCCGACGACCGCGCTCGATGTGACGGTGCAGGCCCAGATCCTCGATCTGCTGCTCTCCCTGCGTGATCGACTCGGAATGGGGATCCTGCTCATCACGCACGACCTCGGTGTCGTGATGGAGGTCGCGGATCAGGTCGCCGTCATGCGCACCGGTCGCATCGTCGAAACGGGATCCGCCGACGTCGTGCTCACCGAGCCGCAGCATCCGTACACGGTGCAGCTGCTGAACTCGATGCCGCGAGATGTGAGCCCGGCGGCGCAGGATGCCGACACCCCGCCGATCCTGGAGGGACGCGGCCTCGAGCGCACCTTCCGTTCGGGAAGCGGGCGCCGTGCGCACCGGGTCGCCGCGGTAGCCGACGTCGACCTCGACCTCCGCCAGGGCGAGATCCTGGCGATCGTCGGCGAGTCCGGAAGCGGCAAGTCGACTCTGGCGCGGATGCTGGTCGGGCTCGACTCCCCCGATGCGGGAACCCTGCGCTACCGCGACCAGGATGTGACGAGAGGGCGGCTCCGCGATCGGAAGATCCTGCGGCGTGGGGTGCAGATGGTGTTCCAGGACCCCTACATGTCACTCAACCCTCGGATGACCGTGCAGCAGATCATCGCCGAACCGCTCGCCGCGACGCACTCGGGAACGCCGTCCAGCAGGCGCGAGCGCGTCGCCGAGCTGCTGGAACTCGTCGGCCTCACCGCCGAGATGGGTTCGCGTTTCCCGCACCAGTTCTCCGGCGGACAGCGTCAGCGCATCGGCATCGCTCGGGCACTCGCACTCGACCCGGACGTCCTGGTGTGCGACGAACCCGTCTCGGCGCTGGATGTGTCGATCCGCGCACAGATCATCGACCTGCTGTGCGAGCTGCGGGAGCGACTGGGAATGTCGATCGTCTTCATCGCGCACGATCTCTCCCTCGTGCGGCACATCGCCGACCGCGTCGCGGTCATGTACCTGGGCGAGATGGTCGAGATCGGTGAGACCGAAGACGTCTACCTTCGCGCAGAGCACCCCTACACCCGGTCGTTGCTCTCGGCCATTCCTCCCCAGACACGCGCCGACCGGGGCATGCTCGCGCGCCGCACCCGAATGAGCGCGTGAACGCGGAGCAGCGCGGAGTCAGCGCCCCGGTCGCACCGTGAGGTCGGTGATCTCCGCATCGCGTGGAAGATCGAGCGCCGTGAGGATGGTCGTGGCGACCGCGTCCGGCGTGATGAACCGCTCGGCGTCGTAGTCCTGGCCCTCCTGCTGGTGCACGCGCTCCTGCATGGGAGTGGCTGTGCGGCCGGGATAGATCGACGTCACCCGCACTCCGTGCGCGGCCTCCTCGGCGCGCAGCGCATCGGCAAGCGCACGGAGACCGTGCTTCGACGCCGCATACGCCGACCACCCGGCGTTGGCGCGGAGGCCCGCTCCCGAGTTGACGAACACGATCTGCCCCTGTGACACGCGCAGGACGGGCAGAAGCAGGCGCGTGAGCTCGGCAGGGGCGATGAGATTCACGGCGAGCTGCTGCTCCCACAGCGCGGGAGCGAGATCAGCCACATCGCCGAGGTCGACGACGCCGGCGACGTGGACGAGCGCATCGATCCGGTCGGGCAGCTGCTGCTTCGACAGCGCCCACGACAGTCGCCCCGGCTGGGAGAGGTCTCCGACGAGGACGGAAGCTCCGGGAAGCGTCTCCGCGATCTGTCTGGCACGCCCGGCATCGCGGGCGAGCGCCACGACGTCGTCGCCGCGATCCAGGAGCCGTCTAGCGAGAACAGCCCCTATGCCGGAACCCGCACCGGTGACGAGGTGCGTTGACACGTCAGCCCTGGTCGGTGGCGGCAGGCACCGCCACGTCGATCGGAACGACGGGGCAGTCCTTCCACAGACGCTCCAGCCCGTAGTACACGCGCTCCTCCTGGTGGAACACGTGCACGATCAGGTCACCGAAATCGAGCAGCACCCAGCGAGCCTCCGCCCGACCCTCTCGGCGGACGCGCTTGTGCCCGGACTCGATCAGGCGGTCTTCGATCTCGTCGGCGATCGCGGCGACATTGCGCTCGCTGTTTCCGGTGACGAGCAGGAAGATGTCGACGAGCGGAAGCGGCTCGGAGACGTTGAGTGCGACGAGATCCTCTCCGCCCTTGTCGACGGCGGCCTGTGCTGCCAGACGCAGCATCTCTTCGGCGGTTTCAGGTGATTGCATCAGAACACATTCGTGGTGATGGCGATGATGACGACGACACCGACAGCGAGGGCAAGCCCTCCGGCGACGATCGCCAGGGTGATCATCAGCCGGTTGCCCTTCTCAGGCGCCGGCGGACGGATCACCTCGCCGGCGGGCTTGATGGTGCTGACCGCCGAGCTGGCGGCGATCGGCGTAGGCGACGACGCGGGGGGAAGCTCGCCGTCGATGAGAACGGCGTCGACATCCTTGCCGTCGGTGGTTCCGAGTGCGTGGCCCTGCGAACCCATGCCCTGCGGCAGTTCGTACGACCCCGTCACGAGGATCTCGCCGGTCGATGCGACGGGACCGGAGAGCGATCCCTCTCCGGGAGAGGGTGTGAAGATCAGCGCATTCGGCGCGGAGTGCTGGGAGCCGGTCGAGTCGCCGACCGTGAGCAGCTCATCGAAAGACGGGCGGAAGGGCGCGTGCGGGTCGGGAGCGTCTGCGAGCAGCCCCTCGCCGAAAGCGGAGTTGACGGTCGGGCGTGCGTCGCCGACGACCTCATCCCCGGCGTCGTCGACATCGGCGAGCACGTCGTCAGGATCCTGCTCGCCGGCGTCCTCTGCCTGGGCGGGAAGCCCGAGGGCCGCAGCCACATCGTCCTCATCGCCCGTGGACGCCGCCGTGGTCTCCAGCGGGACCTCGCCCACCGCGTCTGTGGCGACCGATGCCCGGACGGGCTCTACGGCGACGTCATCATCATCGTCGTCGTCGGCATCGCCCGGCTCTTCGTTGCGGGTGAAGTCAGGAACGCCCGACACGATCTCCGCGGGCGCGGCAGCGGCGTCGGAGGGGCCCGCTTCGGCGGGCTGCTCCGCTTCCCCGTCGCCGGCAGCAGCGACGCCGTCTTCCGAGGTGCCTTCCGGTGTGACCACCGGCACGGAGGCCGTGCGGACCTTCTCGAGCTCGCGCACCTGACGACGCGTGAGCGGTGCGTCACCGTTCGCGGCGTCGACGACCGGTGCCGGTGCGACCTCCACGGGGTCGGCGGCCCGAGGCAGCGGCGGCGCGGGGGGCGCGGCTTCCGCCGCGGCGGCGGCCTCCTCGCTGGTGATGACGGGGGTCGAACCCGTCAGACGGATCTCCCGCAGCTGCTTGCGCGTCAGCGGACCCTGCTCCTGGCGATCCGATGTACTCATGCCTTGCTCCGATACAGATGATGCTTCGCTATGTACTGAACGACCCCATCAGGGACCAGATACCAGACCGGCTGATCGTCGCGAACGCGTTCACGGCAGTCCGTCGATGAGATCGACAGCGCCGGCACTTCCAGTTGGCTGACGTTGTCGCTCGGGAGGCCGTCGGTGCTCAGGACATGTCCCGGGCGCGAGACCGCGACGAAGTGGGCCAACTCCCACAACTCATCATGGTCCCTCCAACTGAGAATTTGCGCCACGGCGTCGGCTCCGGTGATGAAGAAGAGGTCCGCATCCGGGCGATCACGCTTCAGATCGCGCAGCGTGTCGATCGTGTAGGTGGGCCCCTCACGGTCGATGTCGACCCGGCTCACGGTGAACTGCGGATTCGACGCGGTGGCGATCACCGTCATGAGGTAGCGATGCTCGCTCGGCGAGACGCCCGACTTCTGCCACGGGTGACCGGTGGGAACGAACACCACCTCGTCGAGGCCGAAGGAGTTCGCCACCTCGCTGGCTGCGACCAGGTGGCCATGGTGGATGGGGTCGAACGTGCCGCCCATCACACCTATGCGCGGGGGGCGCGTGGTCGCAGCGTCGTTCATGGGGGCCTAGTGGCCGTGTCCCGCCTCGTGGCCGTCCTTGCCGTGCTGTGCGGCCCAGGCCTCTGCCTTGGCCGAGTGGCGGTTGGCGACGTTCTTGTAGGAGAAGGTCACCAGTCCGAGGAAGGCGAACACGACCGCAGCGATGGCTCCGAAGATCACCGTTTCGAGCGCGACGTTGCCGTGGTGCTCTGTTTCGGCAGCGGCCATCGCGATCTGTGCGACGAGGTTCATCCTGACTCCGTTTCGTGGCGTGCTGTTCGGGATCCTGTGAGGTACAGCGTCCCCCAGTCTAGCCCTCAGCCGCGGGTCTGCCCCGACCCACGCGCGAGCCATTTCGTGCTGGTCAGCTCTGCGACGCCCATCGGCCCTCGAGCGTGCAGCTTCTGGGTCGAGATGCCGACCTCCGCGCCGAAGCCGAACTCGCCGCCGTCCGTGAAGCGGGTGGACGTGTTCACCATCACGACGGCGGAATCCACCTCGGCCAGGAAGCGCTCCGCATTGCGCGTGTCGGTCGTGATGATCGACTCCGTGTGACCCGTGCTGTAGCGGCGGATGTGGTCGAGCGCCTCGTCAAGGGACTCCACGACCTTGATCGCGATGTCGAGGCTGAGGTACTCGGTCTTCCAGTCCTCCTCCGTGGCGGGGATCACGTTCGACATGAGGCCGACGACCATGTCATCGCCGTGGATCGCGACGCCCTCGCTCTGCAGCGCGCTGGCCACCAGCGGGATCAGACGCGGTGCCGCCTGTCGATGCACGAGCACGGTCTCCACCGCATTGCACACGCTCGGCCGCTGCACCTTGGCGTTCACGACGATGTCGCTCGCCCAGTCGTCCGGGGCGGTCTCATCCAGGAAGATGTGAACGTTGCCTGCCCCGGTCTCGATCACGGGCACGCTCGATTCGGTGACGACGGTCTCGATGAGGCCGGCACTTCCCCGCGGCACCAGGACGTCGATGAACCCTCGCCCGTGCATGAGCGCCTTCGCGCCGTCCCGGCCGAAGTCGTCAACCGTCTGGATCGCCTCGGCTGTGAGCCCTGCACTCTCCACCGCCCGCCGCATCACGTCGACGAGCACGGTGTTCGACTCACGGGCGGCGCTCCCGCCACGCAGCACGACGGCGTTGCCCGACTGCAGCGCCAGAGCGGCGATGTCGACCGTCACGTTGGGGCGGGCTTCGTAGATCGCGCCGACGACGCCGAAAGGTACGCGCACCTGCTCGAGGGCGACACCGTTGGGCATCCGGTGGCCGCCGACGACGCGCCCGACCGGGTCACCGAGAGCGGCGACCTCACGCACGGCGGCCGCCAGTGCCGCGACACGCTTCTCGTCGAGACGCAACCGATCGATGAGTGACTCCCCGATGCCCTCCGCGCGTCCGCGGGCGATGTCACGACCGTTCGCCTCGATGATCTGCGCAGCGGAATCGCTCAGCGCCACAGCGATCGCTTCGAGCACTCGCGCCTTCTCATCGCTCGTGAGCGCAGCCGTGGCGCGAGAGGCCTCTTTGGCGCGCTCCAGGCGCACCTGCGGGGTCTGGTCGGTCATCCGCCCAGTTTATGAGGTGGCCGGCTCGAACCAGGTCCCTATTTCGGCGCCGGCCAGGGCCTGCGCGACGAGGTCGGCGCTGGTGACCAGCACACCGATGCCAGACGCCGCGGCAAGACGGGCGGCGGAGACCTTGGTCGCCGCTCCCCCGGTGCCCACGCTGTTGACGACGGTCGCCCCGAACTCCAGGCCGGTGAGATCGGCGTTCGGCGCGACCACGTCGATCGGCTCGGCGCCGGGATCGGTCGGAGGCTTCGTGTACAGCGACTCGATGTCGCTGAGCAGGATGAGGGCGTCCGCCTCGATCAGCTGAGCCACCAGCGCACCGAGCCGGTCGTTGTCACCGAAGCGGATCTCCTGTGTCGCGACCGTGTCGTTCTCGTTGACGATCGGAAGCGTGCGCAGGCCGAGCAGGCGCTCCATCGCGCGACGGGCGTTGGAACGCGACGTCGGGTTCTCGAGGTCACCGGTCGTCAGGAGCACCTGGCCCGCGACGATGTCGAACGGACGCAGCGACTCCTGATAGCGGTACATCAGGATGTTCTGGCCGACGGCGGCCGCGGCCTGCTGGGTCGCGAGGTCGGTCGGACGAGCATCCAGCCGCAGGAAGGGGATGCCGGACGCGATGGCACCCGACGACACCAGCACGACCTCGATCCCCCGCGCGTGCGCCGCAGCCAGGGCTTCGACGATGACGGGGATCCGCCATGAGGAGTCCCCGCTGATCGAGGACGACCCGACCTTGACGACGATGCGGGACGCGGTGGCGAGGTCCGCGCGGGTGCGTGCTGTCACTCGCCGTCCTCGCGGTACGCGGCGAGACGCTGCGTCTCCACCTCGGCGCGGGCTTCGGCCTTCGCGTCCATGCGCTCGTAGTACTGCTCACGGCGCTCGGAGGTGGTCCGGCGTGCGTTCGGAGCCAGACGCGGGTCGGTTCCGCGCGGCGCGGCCATCGCCTCGGCGGCGGACGTCATGGTGGGCTCCCAGTCGAACACGATGCTGTCGCCCTCGCCGATCACGACGGTCGACCCCTGCACGGCGCCGAGTCGGAACAGCTCGTCCTCCACGCCGAGCTTCTCGAGTCGATCCGCGAGGTAGCCCACGGCCTCCTCGTTCTGGAAGTCGGTCTGCTGCACCCAGCGGACCGGCTTCTCGCCAAGGATGCGGTACACGTTGCCGTAGGTGCCGCCCTCGACCCGGATGGTGAAGTCCTTCTTGGAACCACGCGGGCGGATCACGACGCGCTCCGGCGGTGTCTCGAGCGCCGCTTCGGCGCGGGCCTTCTCCACCAGCTCACCCAGTGCGAAGGTGAGCGGGCGCAGCCCCTCGTGCGAGACGGTGGAGATCTCGAACACGCGGAACCCACGAGCCTCGAGATCGGGGCGGACGAGGTCGGCGAGGTCGCGCGCCTCCGGCACATCGATCTTGTTCAGCGCGATGAGCTGCGGGCGCTCCAGCAGCGGAGTCTGTCCCTCGGGGACCTCGTACGCGCCGAGCTCGGCGAGGATGACGTCGAGATCGGAGATCGGATCGCGTCCCGGCTCGAGAGTCGCGCAGTCGAGCACGTGCAGCAGTGCGGAGCAGCGCTCGACGTGGCGGAGGAACTCGAGACCGAGCCCGCGGCCCTCGCTGGCGCCCTCGATGAGACCGGGCACGTCCGCGACGGTGTAGCGGAAGTCGCCCTGCTGAACGACGCCGAGGTTCGGGTGCAGGGTCGTGAAGGGGTAGTCGGCGATCTTGGGCCGCGCGGCCGAGATCGCGCCGATCAGGCTCGACTTGCCGGCGGACGGGTAGCCGACGAGAGCGATATCGGCGACCGTCTTCAGTTCGAGGACCACGTCGCCCTCGTATCCGGGCGTGCCGAGCAGGGCGAAGCCCGGTGCTTTGCGCTTGGGGG
>NZ_LSJW01000090.1:0-3560 GCF_001557335.1 Microbacterium sp. CCH5-D1 | reverse complement strand
CCCCCGTCTTCGCGGGCGTCGTCCCGCCCGTCGCCACCCCGTTGCTCGAGGACGGCTCGATCGACCACGCCTCGCTCTCCCGTCTCGTCGACCGTCTCGTCGACGAAGGTGTCTCCGGACTCTTCGCCCTCGGCTCCACGGGCGAGACCGCGTACTTCACCGACGACCAGCGCGTGGAGCTGCTCCGCACGATCGTCGCGGCGAATGCCGGCCGGGTGCCGATCATCGCCGGCGCGATCGAGCTCACGGCTCCCCGCATCATCGAGACCGCCCGCCGTCTGGTCGACGCCGGCGCGCAGGCGATCGTCACGACGGCTCCGCTGTACACGCTGAACTCCGCCGCCGAGGTCGCCGACCACTTCCGCACCATCGCCGCGGCCATCGACGCCCCGCTGTGGGCCTACGACGTCCCGGTCCGCGTGCACTCCAAGCTCGGCATCGAGCTGCTCGTGCAGCTCGGCAGCGAGGGCGTGATCCACGGCGTGAAGGACTCCTCGGGCGACGATGTCTCGTTCCGCCGTCTGATCGCGGCGAACCGGGCGGCGGGGCGCCCGCTGCAGCTGCTCACCGGTCACGAGATCGTCGTCGACGCCATGGCGCTCGCGGGTGCCGACGGCGTGGTCCCCGGACTCGCGAATGTGGAGGCCGCGGGATACGTGCGGCTGTGGGAGGCGGCCAAGAGCGGCGACTGGGCGACTGCCCGGGCCGAACAGGAACGCATCAACCGTCTGTTCGACATCGTGTTCCAGCCGCAGGGGCTGTCGGGGGATGCGACCGGTGTCGGCGCGTTCAAGGCCGCCATGCACGCCCGCGGCATCATCGATCACGCCACCATGGCTCGCACCGTGCAGGCGCTCGACGACGATGCGGTCTCCAAGATCCGCGACATCCTCGACGAGCTGCACCTGCTCCCTGTCGCCGTCGCCTGATGGGCGAGGTCGTCCTCGCCGTCGACATCGGCGGCACCAAGACGGCCGCAGCGCTCGCCGACCGCCACGACACGCTGCTGCGCACCGAGGTGGCCACGACTCCCGCCGCGGAGGGGCCGACGGCCGTCGTGGCCACCGTCGTCGCCCTCGCCGAGCGGCTGCTCTCCGGCACCGGGCTGCGCCTGTCGGGAGTCGGCATCGGCGCCGCCGGGGTCGTCGATGCCGGGAGCGGGACGATCGTCTCGGCCACCGACACCTTCGCGGACTGGCCGGGCACCCCTCTTGCCGCCCTCGTGCGCGCCGGGCTGGGGGCGCACCTGATCACGGATGCTCCCGTGCGGGTGCAGAACGACGTCGATGCGCACGCGGCGGGGGAGTACCGGCACGGGGCGGCGGCCGGGGCGGCGAGTGCGCTCATCGTCGCGGTCGGCACCGGTGTCGGCGCCGGACTGATCCTGGGCGACGATGCCGTGCGCGGAGCGCATCACGTCGCGGGGGAGATCGCGCACCTCCCGGTGCCGGGAGCCGCGCACCTGCGCTGCCCCTGCGGCAGACCCGGACACCTCGAGGCGATCGGCTCCGGCATCGGCATGCACCGGCACTTCCTCTCGCTCGGAGGAGACCCCGGGATCACCGATGCCCGGGGGATCGCGGCGGAATCCGTTGCCGGTGACCCCATCGCCCGCCGCGCCATCGGCGAGTCAGCCGCAGCGGTCGGACGCGCCATCGCGGGAGCGGCCACGATCCTCGATCCCGAGCGCATCGTGGTCACCGGCGGCGTGCCGAACATCGGTGAGGACTGGTGGCGCCCGATGCGCGACGCCTTCCACGCCGAGGCGATCGATGCGCTGCAGAGCACGCCCATCCTGCCGGGTACTCTCGGCGACGACGCCCCGCTGCGGGGAGCTGCGGCATCCGTCTGGAGGAACCCATGAGACTCGCCGACCCCCTCGAGCAGCTGCGTGGCGGCCTGATCGTCTCGTGCCAGGCCTACCCCGGTGAGGCGATGCGCGACCCGCGGACGATGGCCCAGGTGGCCGCGGCTGCCCTCGTCGGGGGTGCCGCGGGCGTCCGGGTGCAGGGAATCGGCGACATCCGTGCGACGGCCCACCTCCCCGTGCCCGTCGTGGGTCTGTGGAAGGACGGCGATCGCGACGTGTTCATCACTCCGACGCTCGACCATGCCAGGGCCGTCGCCGACGCGGGAGCCGACATCATCGCGGTCGACGGCACCCGTCGCGATCGTCCGGACGGGTTGACTCTCGGGGAGACGATCCAGGGTCTTCGCACGCACACCGACGCCCTGATCATGGCCGATTGCGGTTCGCTCGACGATGCGCTCGCCGCAGAAGAGGCGGGCGCCGACATCCTCGGCACCACCCTGTCCGGCTACACGGGCGAGCGCCCGAAGACCACCGGCCCCGATCTCGAGCTCATCGAGCTGATGGCGGCCCGCTGCCGTCGTCCGATAGTCGCCGAAGGGCGCATCCACACGCCGGCGCAGGCCGCGGACGCGATCGCCGCCGGTGCCTTCGCCGTCTGTGTCGGCACCGCCATCACGCATCCCTCGACGATCACGACGTGGTTCGCCGATGCGGTCGCGCGAGCCCGCGCATGACTGCGCCCGTCCTCGTCAGCGCCTATCCGGCCTCTCCGGCGCACGCGCGCTGGGACCCGGAGCTCGAAGGGGAGCTGCTGCCCGCGCTGTGTGCGCTTCCCGGGGTCGCCGGGCTCGAAGTGCCGTGGATGGGAGGCATCCACCCGCACGACGAGACCTGGTTCCTCGCGAACGTGCCCGCCGTGCCGCTCGCCGTGACGCCGATCCCCTTCGTGATGGGGCGCCTGGGGAGCGACTCGCGATACGGTCTGGCGTCGACCGATGAAACGGGTCGCACGGCAGCCGTCGACGACCTGCGCCGCGTCGCCGCCGACATCGCGCGCATCGACCGCGAGAGCGGCGCGACCGTGGCCGTGGTGACCCTGCACACCGCCCCGCGAGTGGCAGGAGCCGTGGAACCGTTCGTGCGTTCGCTGCAGGAAGCCGCCGCCCTCGACTGGTCGGGAGCGCGCCTGGTCGTCGAGCACTGCGATGCGTCGGTGCCAGGGCAGATCCCGGAGAAGGGTTTCCTCTCCCTCGACGACGAGATCGCCGCGATCCGGTCAGCGGGAGCGCCGGTCGGGCTCTGGCTCAACTGGGGTCGCTCGGCGATCGAGCTGCGCGATGCGGACGCCGTGACCGCGCAGATCGCCGCAGCCGCAGCCTCCGGGTTCCTCGTCGGCCTCGCCTTCTCCGGCGCTGCGGCCGTGCAGAGTCCGTACGGTCCTCCGTGGGTGGATGCGCATCTGCCGATCGCCTCGACGCATCCGGAATCGGCCTCGCTCCTCGATGATGCACACGTCGCTGCGGCACTCGCGGCAGCGGGCGACGTCGCCTGGCTGGGGCTGAAGACGGCCCGACGCCCTGACGACGCCAGTGCCCGGGACGCCCTGCGCACCGTCGCGCGGAACCTCGAGGTGCTGCGCCGACCCTTGTTCGACGTCTGACCTCTCGCTAGAGTGACTTGAAATCAGACATCAGACGTCTGATTTCCGCACGAACAGAAAGGTCTGTCCATGCACGTTCCTCTCCCG
>NZ_LSJW01000089.1:0-11788 GCF_001557335.1 Microbacterium sp. CCH5-D1 | reverse complement strand
GCCGACGAATGTGAGCACCCGCTTCCCGCACCAGTTCTCGGGCGGGCAGAAGCAGCGCATCGCGATCGCGAGGGCGCTGGCGGCTCGGCCTTCGCTGCTCGTGGCCGATGAGCCGATCTCGGCGCTCGACGCGTCGACCCAGACGAGTGTCGCCGGCCTGATGCGCGACCTGGTGGCCGAGTCCGGCGCGGGCATGCTGTTCATCTCGCACGACCTCGCCGTGGTGCGCCGCATCGCCGACCGCACGTTCGTGATGTTCGGCGGTCGCGTGCTCGAGTCGGGTCCGACGGATCAGCTCTGGGCCGCGCCGAGGCATCCTTACACGCAGGCGCTCCTGGCGGCGATCCCCGAGCCCGACGGCGCCGGGCGCATCCCTGCCGCCCCCACGGTCGACGACCGCACCGTGTGGGCGGAGGTTCCCCCGGTCGCGTACTGACCCGCGGTGCCTCCTGCGAAAACGGAGACGACCCCTCCCTTGGGCGGAGTGTCGAGGTGCGACACTCCGCGCTGAGAAGGGATCGTCTCCGTTTTCGTCGGCGGCCCTGCGGAAGCAGAGCGCGCGGATGTCAGAGTGGTGCGACGATGTCCTGCTTCACGTCCCACTCGGTGACTTCCTGGATGCTCTCGATCTTCTGGCCCTCGACCTCGGTGGAGGCGTTGGCGGCGAGCACCGCGTAATCGCTCGTGACCTCGAAGACCATCGCGACGCTGGTGCCCTGCGCCTCCGAGGTGCCGGTGAGGAGGAACACGTCCTGGCCCAGACGCGTGCCTTTACCGGTGACGGTGTACTCGCCGGACAGCGTGTCGGCAACGCCCATCGGGTCGGACGCGTCGACGGCCTTCGCGGCCGTGCTGAGCGTGCTGATCTCCTGGTCGGTCGAGTTCTCGTCGGCGACCTGCCACTCGCCCGTCGCGGACTTGACCCACGCGTCATCGCCGATCACGATGACCGACCCGAACGTGGTGGTGGTCTCGACCGCGTCGTCGGCCGGGTTGTAGCGCGTGGTCGACTCCATGCCCAGGGTCGTCATCTTCGCGGAGAACCCGGCGGTGTCGGTCATGGCGGCCGTGACGCACTCCGCGAGAGTGGCACCGTCGATGGTCGTGCCCTCCTTCAACTCGGGGCAGTCCGCCTGCGGTGCTTCCGCCTCCTGCGAGGCTCCGGCACTGGGCTTCTTCTCGGCGGTCGAGTCCGATCCGCTTCCGGTGCATCCGGTGAGCAGCACGGCGGCGGCGAGCACGACGCCGACCCCCCATTTGTTGACGCGCATCGCGTCCCCCCTCTGGTCGAACGCCCGATGACCGTCATCGGGCACTCTTTCCAGCATGCCAAACACCCTAGGAGTTCCCGTCACCACCGACCGCTGTGTCGGGGTCTTGTTCGCGCCCGCACCGCTCTTCCGCTAGACTGTCGAGGTTGTCTGCCTTGCGGCGTCCATTCGGGATTCCAGAGGCGGGCACGTGCACACACCCTCCTGCTCCCGGGAAATTCCCGAGAGCCGTTCTAGTCCGAAGGAGGTGGGTAAGTGACGCACCAGTACGAACTCATGGTCATTCTGACCCCCGAGATCGACGAGCGCCAGGTCGCACCTACGCTCGACAAGTTCCTGAAGGTCATCACCAACGATGGTGGCTCTATCGAGAACGTCGACATCTGGGGCAAGCGCCGTCTCGCCTACGAGATCCAGAAGAAGACCGAGGGCATCTACGCCGTCGTCAACTTCACCGCGACCAGCGCCGCCACGCAGGAGCTCGACCGTCAGCTGAAGCTGAACGAGCAGATCATGCGCACCAAGGTGCTCCGCGCTGAAGAGGCTCAGGCGATGATCGCTTCCGAGGCCAAGCGCTCCGAAGAGAAGGCTGCCCGCAAGGCCGCCAAGGCTGCGAAGGCCTAAGTCTCATGGCCGGCGAAACCGTCATCACCGTGGTGGGAAACCTCACGGCCGACCCCGAGCTGCGCTACACGCAGAACGGGCTGCCGGTGGCGAACTTCACCATCGCATCGACGCCTCGGAACTTCGACCGTGCCGCGAATGAGTGGAAGGACGGCGACGCGCTGTTCCTCCGTGCATCCGTCTGGCGCGAGTTCGCCGAGCACGTGGCAGGTTCGCTGACGAAGGGCATGCGCGTCATCGCGCAGGGCCGTCTGCGTCAGCGCTCCTACCAGGACCGCGAGGGCAACCAGCGCACCGCGATCGAGCTGGAGGTCGACGAGATCGGCCCCTCGCTGCGGTACGCGACCGCGCAGGTCACCCGTGCGGCCTCGACCGGCGGTGCCGGCGGCGGTGGCGGTGGACAGTCTCGCCCCGCGCAGCAGCAGGTGTCGGAGGAGCCGTGGTCCACGCCCGGCTCGTCGACCAGTGCCGATGCCTGGAGCACTCCGGGCAGCTTCGGCGACGACACCCCGTTCTGAAAACACTTCTCTGGCCCTGAGCTGGACCCCTGGGTCCCTGAGCTCGTCGAAGGGCCGCTCATCACTAAGGAAAAACTATGGCTGGAAAGTCGAGCGGCGACCGCCGCAAGCCGCGGAAGGGTGGCAAGCCCACCGCTCCCGCGAAGTCCATCCGGGTCGGTGTCATCGATTACAAGGATGTCGCCACCCTCCGCAAGTTCGTCTCGGAGCGCGGCAAGATCCGCGCCCGTCGTATCACCGGTGTCTCGGTGCAGGAGCAGCGTCTGATCGCCACGGCGATCAAGAACGCGCGCGAAATGGCGCTCCTGCCCTACGCTGGCGCCGGCCGGTAAGGGGTATCGAGATGGCAAAGCTGATTCTCACGAACGAGGTCGCCGGGCTCGGTAGTGCCGGTGACGTGGTCGAGGTCAAGAACGGGTACGCCCGTAACTTCCTCATCCCGCAGGGCTTCGCTACGGCGTGGACCCGCGGTGGCGAAAAGCAGGTCGCTTCGATCCAGGCCGCGCGTCAGGCACGCGCGATCCACGATCGTGACGACGCTGTCGCACTGAAGAACGCTCTCGAGGGCACCAAGGTGCGCCTCACGGTCAAGGCCGGCAAGGAGGGTCGTCTCTTCGGCTCCGTCAAGACCGACCACGTCGCGGATGCTGTCGCAGCCGCGGGCCTGGGTTCGATCGACAAGCGCAAGGTGCACATCCCGTCGCCCATCAAGGTGACCGGTGAGCACGAGGCGACCGTGCGTCTGCACGACGATGTCACCGCAGTCATCACGCTGCAGGTCATCGCCGCCAAGTAAGCACACGCGGCAAAGCCCCCTGTTCTTCGGGACGGGGGGCTTTCTGCATCCTCGGATGAGGGAACGTCGCCTCAGAGGTCGCGGCCGTGCACGGGTCTGGCGTTCGCCGGGGGATCTCCGACCTCGTCGACGGTGTGGCCGGTGCAGGCCGCCGCTGTCACGCTGGCTCGTTCGACGCGCGAGACGGCGAACCACCGGATGGCATCGCGCAGTCGACACCAGCCGACCAGGTACCACCGCCCACCTGTGGAGGCGAACAACACGGGTTCGACGTCTCGGGTGGTCGCGACGCCGTCTCCCGATGTGTAGCGGATGCGCACGACGCGCTGCTCCGACATAGCCTCCTCCAGCGCCGACCGGACCGCGCGCGACGGCGACGGGGGTGCGTCGACCCAGACGCGGTGGGCGAGCTCGTCCGCACCGGCGCGGGTGCGCGGGTCGAGGACGTCGATGATCTTGCTCACGGCGGCTGCGGCCAGATCGCCGTACGGGGCATCCGGGCTCGCCGATACGGCCGCCATCAGGGCTACGGCCTGCGCGGGCGAGAGCGTCACGGGTGGCAGGGATGCGCCCGCCGCCAGCCCGTAGCCCCCACCCGGGCCGGGGCGTGACCACAGCGGCGCGCCGCTGCGCCCGAGAGCGGCCAGGTCGCGCTTGACGGTGCGCACGGAGACCTCGAACTCGCGCGCCAGACGCTCGGCCGACACGCCCCGCGAACCGCTGCGGCGCAGCATCTCCGACAGGGCATGCAGTCGCTCCGCACGTTTCACGGGCGGACCATCACAGAATTCATGACATAGATAGTGACACACACCTGTCTGCCGTGCAGCGCAGGCTGGTGGCATGACACACACGAAGAGCAGCCCGACCATCCTTCTCATCGCCGGACATTGGCTGGGGGCGTGGGCGTGGGACGAGGTCCTCCCGCACCTGGACGATGACGGCACTCGCGCGTCCGCGATGACGCTGCCCGGCCTCGACGCGGACGACCCCGACCGCGTCGCGAGGACCCTCGACGACCAGACGGAGGCGATACGCGAGGAGCTCGCCCGACTCGGGGCTTCGGCGGAACGGCGCGCAGTGATCGTCGCGCACAGCGGTGCGAATGCTCCGGTCAGCCTGATCCTCGATCGGCACCCTGAGCTGGTCGCACGCGTCGTCTGGGTCGATTCGGGACCGGTCGCATCCGGGAGTGTGTTCGCGCCCGACCTGCCGCACGACGTGGACGAGCTTCCCCTTCTGCCCTTCGACGTGCTCGGGCAGCAGGCGAGCCTGGAAGGCCTGAGCCCAGAGATGCTCGCCCGCTTCCGTGAACAGGCCGTCCCCGAGCCGGGCCCCGTGCTGCGCCAGTCCGTCGAGCTCGTGAACGACGACCGTCGTGCCGTACCCACCACCCTGGTGTGCTGCTCGATCCGGAGCGGGCAGGTGCGGGAGCTGGCGCAAGCGGGTCATCCGATGTTCGCGGAGGTCGCCCATCTGATGGACGTCGACATGATCGACCTCCCCACGGGGCACTGGCCCATGTGGAGCCGGCCGGGCGACCTCGCCGAGCTGGTCCGGGCGGCGGCCGCCCGGACCAGCTGATCGAGTCGGAGCGCTACTCGCGCTCGCCTGCGACCTCGAAGATGTCGGTCGGAGTCTCGGCTGCCGCGGCACGACGTTCCTCGCGCCGTGCGCGTCGCTCCGCGCGCTTCGCGATGCGGCGGTCCCGCCGGCGCTCCACCAGTGTGTAGAGGATCGGCACGAGCACGAGCGTGAGCAGCGTCGAGGACACGAGCCCGCCGATCACCACGATCGCGAGGGGCTTCGAGATGAACACGCCGCCACCGGTCAGCCCGAGGGACATCGGGATCAGGGCGAACACCGTGGCGGCCGCCGTCATCAGGATCGGACGGAGTCGCAGACGCGTGCCGTGCTCCACGGCGTCGTCGAGACTCGCGCCCGCCTCGCGGAGGCGGTTCACCAGGTCCATGAGCACGATCGCGTTCGTCACGACGATGCCGATCAGCATCAGCAGTCCGATCAGCGCGGGCAAGCCCATCGGAGTGCCAGTGAGGAGCAGCCCGAGGATCGCCCCGGTCGTCGCGAACGGGATCGAGATGAGCAGCACGAGCGGACCACGGAAGTTGCGGAACGTCGCCACCATCACCAGCAGCACGAGCACGATGGCGCCGAGCATCGCCAGACCGAGCTGGCTGAACGCCTCGTCCTGCTGCGCCGAGGCGCCGCCCTGTTCGAAGGTGACCCCTGCCGGCAGGTCGGTCTCGGCGATGGCCTTGTCGATGGCCAGTCCGGCGGCGGACAGTCCGCCCTTCTCCGGCGTCACCGTGAGCGTGACCTGGCGCTCGCCATCGGCGCGTGTGATGGTCGGAGCAGTGAGCTCCTCCTCGACCGTGGCGATCGCGGCGAGCGGGATCGCGGTGCCGGTGACCTCGGCGGCCGCCTTCTGCTCGGCCTCGGCTGCCTCGGCCTCGGCCTGCTGGGCGGCGGCGTCGGAGCGGCTCTGACGCAGGGCCTTGATCTGCTCGTCGGCGGCCGTGATCCCGGACTGCGCGCCGTCGATCGCACTCTGGAGTGCGGCCAGCTGTTCTGCACGCTCCGTCTGGGCCTTGAGCATGGCCTCGTCGTCGGGGCTCAGCGGGTCCGCCGGAACGATGGGTGCTGCCGACAGCTCGGCCAGTTGACGGTTGAGGGCACCGATCTGACCGGCCATCTCCGCGCGCTGCTTCGTGGCCGTGTTGATCTGCGAATTGAGTTCGTTCTCCGCCTTGACCTTGGCCTCGTTCGCCTTCGCATCGGCCTTGGCCTGGAGGGCGTCCGCTGCCGCCTTCTGCGCTTCGGCGGTCTGCTGGGGCGTGACCGGAAGCATGATCTCACCGAGCTTGTCGGCCGTGCGTGCCGATCCCGGCGTGCGCACGACGATGTCGCGCTCCTGGCCCTCGTACATGAGGGTGCCGACCGTGGTTCCGGACAGCGCCTCCTGAACGGCCTTGGCGATCATGGAGCGGTCGAATCCGAGGCGCGTGGCCAGAGGCTCGTCGACCTTCACGCGCAGCACCGGCTGTTCACCGGACAGCTCGCTCTTCACGGAGCGCACTCCGTCGGCGTCGGCCAGCTGCTTCTCGAGCAGGTCGCTCGCCGTCCGCAGCGCGGTGGGGTCGTTGCCCTGGATCTGGAGGGCGATGCCGTCACTCGCCCCCGCCAGGGAGGCGTCCTGCGCGGCGAGCTCGATCTCTCCGCTGTCGGGCAGCCCGTCGAGGGCCTTCTGCACCTGTGCTTCGACATCCGCGACCTCGGCGCCGTCCTCCACGCGGAGGTCGTACGTGATCGAGGTGGGTGTGCCGGGGGTCGGCACCGGGATCGACGTGGTGATGTCGGCGATCCCGTCGATCTTCCCGAGCGTCTTCTCGACGGGTTCCGCCGCGGCGACCAGATCGGCCGTGGCCTCCTTCGGCGGGGTCTGCACGACCTGGAGGCTCGCCTGGCCGGACGACCCCAGGAAGTCCGTCTGGATGAACGGGGTCATGCCGAGGGTCACGACCAGCAGCAGCGCGGAGGCCACGAGTGTGATCACCGGGTGCCGACGGGTCGCGTTGAGGGCCGGCATGAACGTGCGCTGCAGGCGGTCCGGAGCGGAGTGGATCTCGTCGAGCTCCGACGGGATGTCGCTCTCGCGGGCGGGTTCGGCGGAGGCGGACGCCGTCCCGACCGCTGCCGTCACCGCTGTCGTCGTCGCCGCGGCGGCAGTACTCCCGTCCTCGACCGACTCCGCCGACGAGGGCTGCGCCTCCTCGGGGGTCGACGTCCGGTGTCGGGGTGCCTTGTTCAAGAACCACGAGGCGAGCACGGGCACGATGGTGAGCGACACCACGAGCGACGCGAGCAGGGCGATCGAGACGGTCACCGCGAACGGGCGGAACAGCTGACCGGCGATACCTGAGACGAACGCGATCGGAAGGAACACCGCGACGGTGGTGAGCGTCGATGCGGTGATGGCGCCGGCGACCTGCCGCACGGATGCGACGATGCCGTCGATCGTGAGCGGACCATCGCCGCGTCGCCGCGAGATGTTCTCGATCACGACGATCGAGTCGTCGACCACGCGTCCGATCGCGATCGTGAGCGCGCCGAGGGTCAGGATGTTGAGAGTGTTGCCGCTCCACCACAGGCCCACGAGAGTGATGAGCAGCGACAGCGGGATCGAGACCGCCGCGATGATCGTCGAGCGCCATGAGCGCAGGAAGGCCAGGATCACGAGCACCGCGAAGAGCAGGCCGAGACCGCCTTCCACGGAGAGGTCGTGGATCGACTGCTCGATGTAGGGCGCCTGGTCGAAGATGGTGACGAACTCGGCGTCCAGGATCGGTGCGAGCCGGTCGAGCTCGGCGTTCACGCCGTGCGAGATGTCGACGACGTTGGCGCCCTGAGAGGGGATGACCTGGAGCGTGAGGGAGGGCTTGCCGTTGACGCGCGAGATGGTCTGCGCCGGAACCGTCTCGATCGAGACGTCGGCGAAGTCGGCCACCGCGACCGCGCCGTCGGGGGTGGGGACGGAGAGGGTCTGGATGTCCTCCAGGGTCGCCAGCCGGGATCCGACCGTGATCGAGAGGGGGCCCTCGGCCGAATCCGCCTGACCGGCGGGGAGCGCCGCTCCGTGGGCCTCCAGGAGCGGTCCGAGTGTGGAGGGCTCGACCTTGAGGCGCGTGACGTCTGCGGAGCGGAGGTCGATCGTGATGCGCTGCGTCTCCTGACCGGCGAGCGTGACGTCGCGAACACCTGAGACGGTCTTCAGCGCCGGGACGACCGTCTGCTGCAGGGCGTCCCCGAAGGCCTCCTGGTCGCCGCTGGTCCCCGCGCTCAGCACCATCGCGGGCAGGTCTCCCGCGCCCCCCGAGGCCACGTTCACCTCGGTGCCGGAGGGGAAGCCGGGCTTCAGGGACTCCGCCGCGCTGCGGATGGTGCGCAACGTCTCCTCGTCGTCTTCGCCGAAGGTCCACTCGACGAGGACCTGCGCGTCGCCGGTCGCCGTCGTCGAGGTGACGCTGGTCACGCCGGGTACGGCGCGGACCGCCTGCTCCAGCGGCTCGGTGATGGTGCTCGCCATCTCCTCGGGGGCAAGACCCTGCGACTGCGCCGAGATGAAAGCCATGGGCGCCTGCAGCGACGGCATCAGCTCCTGCTTGAGCGAGTTCATCGATATCAGCCCGAGGGCGACGATCGCGAGCGTCGCGAGCGAGAGGATGAGGCGGTTCTTGAGACTGCTGCGGGTGAGGAACGACATGGCGCGGTGGCGTGCTTTCGTGTGAGGCGCGACGGACGGACAGGCGGACGCGCGGCGGGTGCGGCCGGCGGGCAGCCGCCAGTCGTCGGGCCGTACCGGTTCCCGCCCGGTTCCTGCACAGATCGATGAGAGGCGACTGCGCAGCGGCGACACGGTCGATGCTTCGAGCCTGCCGGTTCGGCCGCACCGGGACATCCCCCCGAGGGCTGATACCGGTCATCCCGCGGGACGATGATCGGCCGGGAAGAGCACGGTTGCGGGAACGTATGCGGTTCTGCATACACTCCCGCAACATCGGCTGCGCTTGGCTCGAAGGCATGAGTGCTCTCCTGGTGAACCCCACGTCTCGTCGCCGAACCGGCCTCCGCGCGTGACCGTGGTCTCGTCGCCACCCCGGGCGGCGTGGGGAGATGCCGCGAAGGGGCTGCTGATCGTCCTGGTGGTCTTCTGGCACGTCGTGCTGAAGACGTACCTGCAGGTCGATTGGCGCATCGGCATCCCGATCCCCGGTGTCTGGGGACTCGCCAGCGATCTCATCTGGCCGTTCCTGATGCCGTTGTTCCTGCTCGTCTCCGGCTACTTCGCCGCCGGTGCACTGGCGCGGCCGTGGGCTGCCGTGTGGCGACCTCGGGTCGTGCGCTTCCTCTACCTCTATCTGGTGTGGACCCTCATCCACATGCTCGCGATGTGGGCGTTCCCCGACTTCCCCACGTTCGTTCCCCGCAGCGTGTCCGAGTTCGTCGAAGGGGTGACGATCAGCCCGCCGAACACCTGGTACCTCTACGCGCTCGCGCTGTACTTCCTCGTGGCCAAGGGGCTGCAGCGTCTTCCGCGCTGGACGCTCCTGGTCGCCGCATCGGCGCTGTCTGTCACAGTCGCCGCCGGCGTGGTCGACGTGGTGAGCAATCGAGGCTCGCTCCTCTACAACCTGCTGTTCTTCCTGGTCGGGGCCTATCTCGCGCCGCGGATCGGTCGTTTCACGGCACGGCCGCGGCGTCTCGCGGCAGGGGTGCTCCTGCTCGCCTACCTTGCCGCCTACGCCGTGATGCGAGTGACGGGCGCGGAGCAGGTGCCCGGCGTCTGGCCGATCGTGTCGTTCGTCGGAGTGACGATGGGTCTCGCCGTCGCGACCCTGCTCCCGGGGGTGCCGTTGCTGGGGAGAGGGCTGACATGGCTGGGGGCACGCACCCTGCCGGTCTACCTCCTCCACATGCCGCTCCTGGTGCTCGCGGATGCCGCACTGGTGGGTCCCCTGTCCGACGCGGGGAGCGCCGCACAGCTCGTGGGCGCGCTGGTGCTCCCGCCGTTGCTGACGGGTGCACTCGTGGCGGCCTGCGTCTTCCTCGCGCGGCTCACGGAGCGCGATGGGCTGTCCTGGCTCTGGGATCTTCCCCGGTTGCGGGCCGACCGGAAGAGTGGTGCCGCTCGCCCGCGCATCCCCTGGCGCACTCCGGTGGCGGTGCTGGTGCTGGTCGCCATCGCCGTCGGGCTGAGCGCGGCGGCGGCGTTCCCGGCGCGCACGTCAGAGGCGCGCGCTTCGTCTGCGACGCGCTCGGGGGAGGTGAGCATCGGAGCGGTCGGGGACGTCCTCCTCTACGACGTGCAGCACGCCGTGCCGGATGATCGCGGCCGGGCATACTTCGACGATGTCCGGCCGTGGTTCACGGAGGACATCGTCACGGGGAACCTCGAACAGGCGATCAGTGCGGAGACCGGGTACGACAAGTGCGGCCGCAGCGCGAGCTGCCTGGCGTTCCGGAGCGATCCCGATGCCGCCGCCCACCTGCAGGGCTTCGTCCTGCTCAACCAGGCCAACAACCACAGCCACGACTACGGGAGGACGGGTTTCGACGAGACGAGGACGCTCCTGCGTGCGGTGGGGATCGACGCCGTGGGGGAGCGCGACGAGATCGTCGTCACCCGCGTCGGGAGCACCTCGGTGGCGATGGTCGGATTCGCGCCCTACAGCGGCTTCAACCGCATCACCGACCTGCGGCACGTGCGGCAGCTGGTGCGCGCTGCTGCGGCGCAGGCCGACATCGTGGTCGTGCATGCGCACATGGGGGCGGAGGGCCCCGGCGCCGACGCGGTGACACCGGGCACCGAGTTCATGTACGGCGAGAACAGGGGAGACCCGATCGCGTTCGCGCACGCAGCGGTCGACGCGGGCGCCGATCTGGTGATCGGACATGGCCCGCATGTGCTCCGCGGGGCGGAGTTCTACCGCGGGCGTCTGATCGCCTACAGCCTGGGCAACTTCGGGGGCGGGGGAGTGTTCGGCGCCGAGGAGGAGACACGCTACGGCGCCTATCTCTCCGTCCGGCTGCGAGCGGACGGCAGCCTTGTGGCCGGGCGGGTGCGACCCGTGCGGTTCGAGTTCGACGGTGGCGCGCCGCATCCCGACTCGACCGGTCGGGTGACCGACCTGATGAACGAGCGGAGTCGGCGTGACTTCCCCGACACGGCGGCGCTCATCGACGAGGGCGGTGTGCTGCGGGTGCCATAGCGCGCGTCGGGGCTGGTCGAAGGTCGTCGAAGACTGGACGAAAGTCTCCCCGGTTCGGCGTAATGATCCGACCTCCCGTTCCATCTCTCAGGTGTGAGGGTTGCTCGGTCGAAAGGGGGCCGGGCATTGCGAGGGGTGAGGGAAATCGTGAGTGGTCGAAGCCCAGCGGATCGGCTTATGGATGAGTTGGAGGTCGAGTGCGGGGCGAGCGTGCAATGCGTCACGGATCGGGTCTCCGCCATGATGGGGATCGATATCGAAGTGCAGGTTCTCGGGGAGGCGGAATGGCAGGCGACGCCCAGGCACGTGTTGGTGGAGGGTGATCGCGCCAGGATCCCCGTCCGGGCTTCCGACCCGCGCTGGTACCGGTTGCATGTGGTCGTCCACGAACTCGCGCATCTGCTGAGCGGAGACTCCCGCTGCACCGCCCTTCCGATGTCGTTCGATCAGCTCCGGCGCCCCGCCCAGGCGCGAGTGCTCATGCATGCGGGTATCAGCGGCTTCGAGCCGGACGAACCGGGTGCAGACGAGATCGCCGAGCAGCAGGCCGATGTCCTCGCTCGTCGCCTGGGCGCCTTGCTCTGAACCATCGCGCGGGAGCGCATGAACCGCCCGGGCATCCGTCCGCACTCCCGGCCGGCACGCCGATAACCCGCTTCCGGGCGCGACGGATGCCCCGTGGGTGGGGTTTCCACGGGGCATCCGCCCTTCTGCGCCGGCGTCGAACGACGGTGTGAGCTGGGGGCTACGACTCCGTCGACGTATGGGGTGGACGCAGCGGCGCACCGGCGG